>JBFIDQ010000090.1:0-9708 GCA_041603795.1 Chlamydiales bacterium | reverse complement strand
GCCGCAGGCATTCTCAGAGCGCGCTCATATTGGGAGCGCTGAGGAATACCAGCGGCTTTACAGGGAGTCGCTTGACTCAAGCGATCGCTTTTGGCTGGAGCAAGCTCGCTCGCTTTCGTGGATGGAGGTCCCAACAGAGGGGTGTCACTACACTTGGGACACGCTCGGACGTAAGGTGGAGCATTCGTGGTTTGCTGATGGACAGCTTAATGTGACGGAAAGCTGTCTGGATCGTCACCTCGGTAAAAATAAGAAGGCGATTGTTTGGCAGGGTGAGAGCGATCGCGAGGTGATTGAGCTGACGTATGAGGAGCTTCACGCCAAGGTTTGTGCGTTCGCAAATGTCTTGAAGGCGCTGGGTGTAGAAAAAGGAGATCGGGTTTGTATCTACCTACCAATGATCCCTGAGCTCGCTGTCGCCACCCTAGCTTGTGCGCGTATTGGAGCGATTCACTCGATTGTATTTGGCGGATTTAGCGCGCAAGCGTTGTCAGATCGGATGAGCGATGCCTCTTGTAAGCTCCTTGTGACGGCTGATGAGGCTGTGCGTGGTGGTAAGGTCATTCCCTATAAGAAGATTGCCGATGAGGCTCTGGAGATGGCGCCTTGTGTTCAGAGGGTGGTTGTGATCCGACGCGGCAAGGTTGAGTGCTCGTTGCGGCCTACACGTGACTTTTGGCTCCATGAGCTGCTTCGCGGGGCGTCCGAGGAGTGCCCTCCGGAGCCGATGAATGCGGAGGATCCGCTCTTTATTCTTTATACGTCGGGATCAACGGGCAAGCCCAAAGGAGTCGTGCACTCGACAGCTGGCTACCTCCTTTGGGCGTCGCTAACGCATCGCTTGATTTTTGATGTGCGGGACGATGATGTCTATTGGTGTACGGCGGATATCGGATGGGTGACAGGTCATAGCTATATTTTATACGGTCCTCTAGCAAATGGAACTACGTCCGTTATGTTTGAGGGGATCCCTACTTTCCCCGATCCCGGTCGATTTTGGCAGATTGTAGAAAAACATCGTGTAAACCTGTTTTACACGGCGCCAACTGCGATACGGGCTTTGATTCGAATGGGTGAGAAATGGCCAAAAAAATATGACTTGAGTAGCTTGCGGCTTCTTGGAACGGTGGGCGAGCCAATTAATCCAGAGACGTGGATATGGTACCACAAGGTGATTGGGGGTGAACGTTGTCCAATTGTGGATACGTGGTGGCAAACGGAAACGGGGGGAATTATGATTGCTCCTATTCCAGGCGCCCACGTGACCAAACCTGGAAGCGCGTCGAAACCGTTCCTCGGGGTTGATCCTGTTATTCTACGGGGCGATGATTCTGTCTGCGGAATAAATGAAGGTGGAGACTTATGTATTCGCCGTCCATGGCCGGGCATGATGCGAACCACTTGGGGCGATCATGATCGCTTCATCGATACCTATTTCTCCGCCCACAATGGGGTCTACTCAACAGGCGATAGCTGTCGCGTCGATGAAGATGGGGACCACTGGCTTCTAGGGCGTATTGACGATGTAGTGAATGTATCGGGACATCGTATTGGGACGGCTGAGGTGGAAGGCGCTTTGGTGAGCCACCCGCTTGTGGCGGAAGCCGCTGTGGTGCCTGTTCCGCATGAGATCAAGGGTGAGGGACTCTATGCCTTTGTGACGCCGACTGAGGCCGCGACGGGTAAGGATTTAACGGAGGCTCTCATTGCGCACGTGCGCAAGCAAATTGGACCCATTGCGACGCCGGAGGTGATTCAGATCGCGGAGTCTCTACCGAAGACGCGGTCGGGTAAAATCATGCGTCGCATCCTGCGGAAGATCGCTTCTGGTGAGACGGCGGATCTTGGCGATACGTCGACTTTGGCTGATGCGAGCGTAATCGACCAACTTTTGGCCGGGCGGCAATTGAACTGATGCGCCGGTTTTCTGTACTAGATCGTGATGAAAAGATTCGACAACACACTCTTCTTGAGGCCTCTGCGGGTACGGGAAAGACGTTTTCCATTGAAAACCTGGTGGTGCGCCTGATTGTAGAGGAGGAGCCGATCGCTCTCGAACAGATTCTATTGGTGACGTTCACTCGTGCTGCCACTAGGGAACTGCGGGAAAGAGTGCGAAGCAATCTGATGTCAGCTCTGGCGCACTTAGAGTCGCCTACAGATGAGATGCCGGACTACCTCAAAGCGGTAGGGCCTTCGGCGAGGCGCCGTTTGTCAGATGCCCTATTTGCCTACGACGAGGCGCAGATCTTTACCATTCATGGCTTTTGCTCGCGCATGCTCCGCGATTACCAAATCGAAGGTGGCGTGGCTCCGGTTTCGGGTGGGGAGGTGACTCTACCGACGTCGGAGGTACTTCAAGTCATACGCGACTTCTTTCGCACGGAGCTGACAAGTGATCTTCTTCTCCCGGCACAACTTAAAATCTTGCTAAAGGCGCATCGCGGCTGTGCGGATCGCCTCTCTCAGGCCCTCATGAGGGTAGTGACCGATACGGCGGAGGTGGCGCCCCAAACGGTGGCTATCGACCTTTTTGTGGATTTTCAAAATGCGGTCACTGGCCTCTCGGTATCTAGCGAAAAGCTGCTGACCGATTTCATCGCACTAGCACCTTCGTACAAGAAGGTATGCAACCGACAGGGTGAGATACTGCCGGAACTGCTGGAGGCGGTGACCTTGGAAGCGAACATTCTTGCTAAGGGGGAATGGACGATCTCCGATTTCGAGGCGCTGTTGAAGAGTGGACTGCAACTCATCGCAGCTACTGATCCGTCACGCAGAAAGGCGCGCGCCAAACAGGAGCCCCCAGCACTATTTGAGCTCCTGCGTGAGCGTTTGGGTCCGATTGTAAAGGAGGCAACCTCCCCAAATGTTCTCTTCGCTCTTGTGAGTCACCATTGTCAGAAGATGGTTCGACGGGTGTTTGAGGAAAAGGAGTGGCTCTCCCCAGATCTTCTTCTGGAAAAAATGGCGGAAAGAGTAGGGGATCCGAAGTTCGCATCGACGCTACGTGACCGCTATAGCGCGGTAATTGTTGATGAATTTCAGGACACGGACCCTCTTCAGTGGAGAATCTTTAATGGTCTTTTTCTACAGGGGGAGTGGCCGGGATTTCTTTATCTGGTAGGTGACCCAAAACAGTCGATTTATGCGTTTCGACAGGCCGATATCTATACGTATCTGAGTGCGGCGACTCGAATCGGAAAGGGGGGACAGGCGGCCCTCGATACCAACTATCGCTCTACTCCGGCACTCATTGCGGCACTCAATGAGCTTCTGGTAAAAGAAGATCTGCTCCCTTTGCCACGGACCTCTTCGGCCTTGAGCTGTCCTGCGGTACGAGCACCGGAAGGCGCGGAAACGCCTGGCTGGTCAGATGGCCTGGGGGCGATCCATTTCATGATCGGTCGAGGCAAGCGTGGGCGCGGGACGCGCTGGCCCTCAGAAGACCTGGAGGAACGTTTTTTTTCTTACGTGGCGGGTCAGATGATCGCGCTCAATTCAAGTGATGCCATTTCTTTCGGCGATATGGCCGTTCTCGTGAGGGACCGCTACGAGGCGAGCCGACTCTCTGCTCTTCTCAAGAAGGGGGGCATTCCTCATCAGCTCCGTAGAGATCGGGTTCTAACGGAAACGATCGCCTACGAGGCCGTTCTGGAACTGCTAGCGGCACTAATTTCGCCAAAGGATCTCTCCGCGCTAAAGGTTGTTCTCGGGGGACCGTTGTTTCAGTGGACGAACGAGCAGATGCAGGTGGAGGAGCATTATGAGAGTGAAATGAGTCTGTTTGTTGGACTTAATTCACTTTGGATTGAGTCGGGTTTCTCGGCGGTAATGGAGGCATTCTTCCTGGAACGAGGGGAGAAAATTCTTGCGTCCAACGAGGAACTGTATCGCGATCTGCAGCAACTCGTGGAGGTAATGGCGACGCGACAAACGGCGCGGCAGCTCACGCCCGAACAGCTACAAGATGAGCTGAAGCGGATGTCCGGACTCGACGCGGGGGACGATCCGGCCCTACGATGCCGCCAAGAGGGTGGTGGAGATTCGGTGCAGATCATGACCATTCATATGAGCAAAGGACTCGAATTTGAAGTAGTGTTTGCGCTGGGACTGGTAACGCGCTCTTCCAACAAGGAAAAGTTGGTGCGGGCGGAAAACGGACTCCACCCTTTTAATCTTGATGAGGCAACAACGCAGAGTTATCTTAGTGAGCTGGACGCGGAAAAAATGCGGCAGCTCTATGTGGCGATGACGCGGGCAAAGCGTCGCCTCTACCTCCCATTGGCCCTGGCAGACGATGAAAAAGAACCCCCGTCATTGGGGGAGTCAAGTGCCATGGATCTATACTGGAAGGAAACTGTCGATATAGAAGAGGGCGTGCGCCAACTTACGTCAGCAATCACTTACGAGAAGCTTCCAGAAGAAGAAAAGCAGCACAGCTACCAACAGGAAAAGTCGATTCCGATCTTGCAACCTCCGCCAATACCAAGCGTTGAGGATCGGTCACTCTACATGCACTCGTTTACCTCCCTCGCCAAGGTGAAACATCAGCTGTTACCGGAGCAGAGTCAGGTGGGCTATACGCTCCACACGATGCCGAGAGGTGCGTCAACAGGGGTGATTCTACATGAACTTTTGGAGCGGTTGCCATTTTCGCAGCCTGAAGCGATGGAGCAGATGATCACTGATCACTTACAGGGTTCTTCGCTTGAGCTGTGGATTCCTGTGCTGCAAAACGCGTTGCAGGTTCTAACAACGATGCCGCTCCCTATGGGTTTCTCCCTCTCTCAAATCGATCAAATCACTCGAGAAATGCCGTTTCTCCTTCGTGAGAAGAGCGGGCGGTTCCTTAAGGGATCAATCGATATGATCGTTGAAGTGGAGAACAAACTCTATCTGATCGACTGGAAAAGCAACTGGCTTGGATCCTCTGCAGCGGCCTACGGAAGGGAGCAGATTGAGGCGGCTATGGAGTCACATGACTACACTCTTCAGGCCAATATCTATACGGCTGCGCTGAAACAATATGTGGAAGAAATAGAGAAGGGGAATTTTGAGGAGCGTTTTGGCGGGGCTCTCTATGTTTTTCTACGTGGAGTAGAAAGTGGTCAGGGCATCCATTTCTTGGATCCGATGCGGGAAGGAGCTTTATGTTAGTCGAGGAATGCGATCGGATTTTAGCGGGACAGTGGGTCGACGATGAAACACAGCTCGCTTTGCTAGCAGAACTCTTTGCGTCATCGCGTGAGGGCCATCTATGCATCCCAGCAAGGGGCGAACTGCCTTCATCGGTGCCAATTATGGATAGAGGCGGTCTACGCTACCTCCTGCGCAACTGGATGGCTCTTTCTACGGTTGTGGAGCAATGGGAGCGTGTTGGGGGGCAACAGGTAGCTCCTCTCACTCTTTCGAGTGACGAGTCTCTCCTCCCTGCACAGCAGGCGGCAGTGGATTCGGTCCTCTTGAACCCGTTCACAATCATCGTTGGCGGACCAGGAACAGGCAAAACATACACAGCGAGGAAACTTGTTGAGGGGCTCCAGAGGGAACACCCGGACCTTCACATTGCACTGGCAGCCCCCACAGGAAAGGCTGTTTCCAATCTAAAGGGCAACCTTGAGGTCGCAGGGGAGATCAAAACTTTGCACGCTCTGCTTCATCGCAAGCAGCGTATTTCAGCCGATGTCATCCTAGTCGATGAAAGCTCGATGATCGATGTTGAGCTGATGGGACGTCTTTTTTCGGGAATCAAAAGAGGTGGACGCCTGGTATTGGTTGGTGACCCAGATCAGCTCCCTCCAGTAGAGGCGGGATCCCTTTTTGCCGACCTGGTGAAGCAGGAGGGCTGTGTGGTGAGACTGGAAACATGCTTACGGGCAGAAAAGGACTCTCTCATTACGTTAGCAGAGGAAATACGCACAGGCATCGCGGCACCTCCCTTGTCGCTTCTATCGGACCCAAACGCGATCGCAAGAAAGTTCATTCGGGCATGGGATGCGGATCTTACGGAATCAAATGACCCGTACGAACTGCTTGAGTTGAGCAAACGTAGCCGTATGCTGACGCTCCTTCGAAAGGGGCGCTACGGTGTGGAGCGTATGAATACGCTCTGTCGCGAGCGATCAAAGATGTCCGCTACGCCGATCATGATTACGGCAAATGACTACCGCCAAAACCTGTTCAATGGTGAGATGGGCATAGTATTGGATGGACAAGCTTTCTTCCCCGGCCGCTCACTACCATGCTCTCTACTTCCTCCACATGAAGTGGCCTATTGTCTATCCGTACATAAGAGTCAGGGTAGTGAATTCGATGTGGTCACGCTTCTCCTCCCTGAAGGCAGCGAGAGGTTTGGGCGCCAGGGACTCTATACGGGGGTGACGCGAGCAAAAAAGCATGTTGAAATTCTAGAGGAGCAGGGTGAGTTTGCTCGCTGCCTCGCCCATAGACTTTTTAGGAACTCTGGGCTATCACAGATAGCTTCGATGAGGGCCAATGATGGAAACGAAGGGTGAAGCGGAACTGGATCGTACTCTTGGTCCGCTTATGCTATGGGGACTGGGTGTCGGGTACGTAATTTCTGGAATGTACTTTGGATGGAATCTTGGTCTGGCAGCGGGTGGAACCCTTGGCTTGGCGGTCGCGACTCTGTTTATTGCGACTATGTACCTTACATTTACGTTTAGCTACACGGAGCTCGCCTGTGCGATGCCTGGAGCAGGAGGTGCCTCTACATACGCCAAGAGGGCATTTGGTCCGATTGGAGGGTTTGTAGGCGGAATGAGTCAGCTCATTGAATTCATTTTTGCTCCTCCGGCCATCGCAGCGGCAATAGGGGCCTACTTCAGCCTCTTTATTCCGTCATGTTCGCCATTGGCAATCGCGATCGGTGCCTATGTCGTTTTCACTTTGGTGAATATTTCTGGGATCAAAGCGGCGGCGAGGTTCGAGCTGGTGATGACATGCTTTGCGGTGGGGGAGTTGTTGATTTTCGCTGGCATGACTCTTCCCTATTTTCAATGGGAGAATCTTACGGTAAATGCACTGCCAAATGGTTATGGGGGTGTATTTGCAGCGGTACCCTTTGCAATCTGGTTCTTCCTCGCCATTGAGGGGGTGGCCAATATGGCGGAGGAGACGGTCAATCCACAGCGCAATATGGTCAAGGGATTCGGTTCGGCCATGCTGACACTCCTTATTCTATGTATCCTTACGTTTGTCTCGGCAGTGGGAGTTCAGGGGTGGGAAGCGATTGTCTACAGCGCTCCAGGCGCGGCTCCTTCGGATTCTCCTCTCCCGCTTGCCCTAGGGCATATCGTGGGACAGAATCACCCGATGTTTCATCTGTTGGTGACTATCGGACTTTTTGGATTGGTCGCTTCATTTCACGGAATCATATTAGTAGCTGGACGCGCTTCCCTTGAATTCGGTCGCGAGGGCTATGCGCCGAAAGAAATGGGCTTTATCAGCCGGAGATTCAAAACGCCAGCCAATGCACTGATCGCAAATATGCTAATAGGCATAGTGGCACTGCTCTCAGGAAGAACAGGCGAGATCATTATCCTCTCCTGCTTTGGAGCGCTCACCCTCTACGTAATTTCAATGTTCGCCCTGTTTAAGCTGCGAAAAGCAGAGCCCAATCTAGAGCGCCCATTTCGCGCTCCACTATATCCCTACTTTCCAATGACGGCCCTCTTGATCGCCCTCGTTGCTCTCGGAAGCATGATCTATAACTATCCATCTATGGCTGCCATCTACACTTTGATCATGGGAGCATCAACGGCTCTATTTGGTATATCCAGAAAGAAGTTGATGTTCGTTGTGAGGGTTAGGTCGACGGTGGAATGATCAGCCCGCGTATGGCGTTAAGTTTGCCTTTAAGGTTTTTGGAGCGAGGGTCTTGTTCGAGGGAATCCAAGAGGTCGTTGCAGACCTTTTGGAGTAAACTGTTTTGCGGGGGTTTGCTGATCCCATCAGCGAGGCGCTCTAGGTAGTTTAATGCGTCTCCTCTTTGAGAGTCGTCGCCGAACATCTTGAGTAGGTGATTCGCAATTTCCTCTTTGTTATTTGTGAGGATGGTGATCGAGTCGTACTTTTGATCATAGGAGGGTTTTTTCTTTCGGAAGAGGTTTTTTCCGACTTTCGAGAGGAGGTTTGCAGGTCGTCCCTTTAGTGACTCCCCGATTTTGTAGTTCATTCGAAGTAGCTCGTTGGCCATCGGGTGATTGGGTTGCTTGTGGAAAGCCGCTAGTTCTGGGGAGAGATTCTTCAGAATTTTGGCTACCTCATTTTTCGAGTCTGTGGGCACTGTGCGTCTCAGAGCACGGACCGCTCCCTTTAACTGCTTAAAATCATGAGGATCTCTAGCACTCTTTATCAGCCGCGACAGCTCTTTTTCGAACGCCTCCCGAACTTCGGGGTTGTTGTTGAGCGTGGAAAGTGCGGCTTTCTTGTTTCTTTTTAACGGATTCCTTGCAGTGAGTTGCTTTATTGTTTTTTCCACTGCTCGTTCCGTCTCTCTAGTGGAGGCGGCTGGCTTGGGTGAACTCCTCTGGGCAGCAACACTGCGGGGCTCTGAAGCGCTTGGCTCCTCCCGTCCCACCATGGAGTCTTGGGAGCTTTCGGATTCGCTAATTGGACGTTCGGATGAAGTGAGCTCTGATTCCGATACAGAGGGGGAGGGGGGCTCCGAAATTGATTCTTGGTCAGTTCGCTCCCATTCACTCGTCTCTTTGTTATAGGTGAAAGAAATAAAACTATCCGTGGTGATCGCGGCTCTAACCTCTTCTACCGTTTGCTCAAGATTGAGCCCTTGTTCAGCTGGTCGTTTTGAGGTAGAGGGTCTACTCGCTCGATGGACGGTGGGGGGATCCCCCTTTACCAGATCAAGAGCTTTTTCTGCCGCCTTGTGGGCTTTTGCGGTATCCAGAGGAAGCGGTTTAGGGCTCGATTGCGAGGGATCGGGAATCGGAGACACCGAACCTGCTCCCTCCGTGGGTGTTAAACCTGACATAATGGGCTCCATTCTCGACTCAATAGCTGGTCTATTGGAATGCGAGTCTTATGCCAGGCAAAGCCGCCAGTCGAAGATAGGGTGACCTTCGGTTGTTTTTAAAAGATACTGTCGCGGCAGGTGTCCCCAATTCTGATTTGGGTGGAATCGGTTTTTGTTTCTGGAGTGGCCGAAAAGGCAAGTAGAGAGGGTTTTAATCGGGTGCGTGCGGCTATCCTCGGGGATCAGGCGCGCGCTACCCAATACTAGAATACGGTATTTCTCCTCACAGCTGGAGGTCCTGACTATTCACACATAGCAGCTTCGTTTGGTCATGACCATTCCAAAGTAGTATATGATTTTGGTCAATGCCCAGGGCGCATCGTGTAATTTGCCAAACGTCCCCTCACGTCCTGTGCTGGGATGAAATTCTACTGCCACGGATCTGGGAGGGGATTACTTTTACGGTGACACCAATTCGTTCAATAAGATGGTGGAGGTGGGAGATGATGCCAATCTGACGTCCCATGGCCTGCAGTTGATCGAGGGCGTCGAGAGCTTGATCGAGGCTTCGCTGATCAAGTGTGCCAAAACCTTCGTCGATGAAGAGGCTTTCAATCTGGGTTTGGTCGGATGAAAGTGAAGCTAGACCCAGGGCAAGTGCTAGAGAAACGAGAAACGTTTCCCCCCCGGAAAGGGTCTCGGGGGTGCGT
>JBFIDQ010000089.1:0-9728 GCA_041603795.1 Chlamydiales bacterium | reverse complement strand
TACAATCAAGATTTAATTGGTAAAATCACCCCACCTCTGAAGCAGGAAAAAAAATCCTCTAGAAACGCAAATCCGGCTGAAATTTCAGCCGGATTTGCATATTTGGGTATGAACACATAAGCCGAGCGGCTGCTGTAAGAATACGCCTACTGTCCCGCTTCTGCGGCTCTCTTATTGACGTACTCGATTACATCACCGACGGTCTTAAGGGCCTCTGCTTCTTCTTCAGAGATCTCGCAGCCGAAGCGCTCTTCGAAGGTCATAATGAGTTCCGTTAGATCAAGGGAGTCTGCATTGAGATCCTCAATAAACGATTTCTCAGGAGTTACATCATCTTTGTCGACACCTAGCTGTTCGACAACGATGTCCATGACCTCTTCTACTATGTCTGTTGTCATCATTGTTCACCTATTTTTAGGGGGTTTGTTACATTACCATTCCGCCATCAACGGTCAGTACCTGACCGGTGATGTAATTCGAGCGAGGGCCCGCCAAAAAGAGCACTGCCTCTGCAATTTCCTCTGCCTTTCCCATGCGTCGCATGGGAATTTGCTCAAGGGTAAGCTCGTGCTGCTTCTCGTTCAATTTTGCCGTCATCTCCGTCTCAATAAATCCAGGCGCCACACAATTCACACAAATCCCACGTGACGCCAACTCGCGGGCAAGGGACTGGGTCAAGCCGATCATACCCGACTTAGAAGCAGCATAATTTACTTGTCCCGCGTTTCCTGTCAACCCGATAACGGATGAGATATTGATGATCTTGCCTTTCTTGGCTTTGAGCATCGGACGATATACAGCCTGACAGGTGTTGTAGCAAGACTTGAGGTTCGTATCGAGAACGGAGTCCCAGTCATCTTCTGAAATCCGCATCAGCAAGTTATCACGCGTAATGCCCGCGTTATTAACGAGCACATGGACCGCACCAAAATCGGCAATGACACTTTTCACACCTGCGGCAACTTCTTCCTTATCAGATACATTCACCTGATAAAACTTCGCCCTCTCAGATCCGATTTCTTCAACCACCGCTTGTCCACGTTCTGGATTCATCGCAAAAATGGCTACTTTTGCTCCGGCTTCCGCCAGCTTTAAAGCAATCGCCTTACCGATTCCCCTGCTGCCGCCCGTTACGATCGCTACTTGCTCGTCCAATTCCATCTTCTATCCCACTGATTCCTGAAGTTTCTCGAGGTCGGCTACCTTCTCCACATTGAGAGTTGGCACAGGCAGGTTCATTCGCTTGTTAAGCCCAGAGAGGACCCGTCCCGCTCCGATTTCAACGAAAAGATCGACCCCCTCACCAATAAGAGTTTGGATGGAATCTTCCCACAACACTGGGCTCGTCATCTGCTTCTTTAGAGTGGCCTGTACCGGGTCTGCGACCACCTTCCCTGGCACATTCATCACGATTCCGATCTCGCTATCTTCGAAAGGTGCCGCATCGATTTCATCTGCAAGGCGCTCGCCTGCGCCGGCCATCAGCGGACTATGAAACGCCCCATGAACTTGCAGTGGTAAGATTCGTCGCGCCCCCGCAGCTTTCAGGGACGCCGTCGCGCGATCGAGTCCGGGCACCGTACATGAAATCACCACCTGCCCGGGACAATTAAAGTTCGCCGCCCAAACCCCCTCGAGACCCTCGAGGGCGGCGCGAACCGCAGCGGCATCTAGTCCGATCACCGCCGCCATCGCCCCTTTCTGCTTGCGGCATGCCTCCGCCATGAACGTACCGCGCTGCTGCACTAAGGGGAGGCCGTGGTCGAATGCAAGCCTGTTGCTTGCCGTGAGGGCTGAGTATTCGCCTAGACTGTGACCTGCCACAAAAGCCGGCTTTAGATCTGGAAATTGAGTGTGTAGAGTGCGTAGAATCGCGCAGCTGACCAAATAGATTCCGGTCTGACTATTCTGCGTCTCCGTCAGCGCCTCAGCAGGTCCATCAAAAAGAATCGACGTAAGATCACGTTGTAGCCGCTCGTTTCCCTCTTGAAAGCACTCACGTGCCTCCGCAAAATGGTCGTAGAAGTCCCTACCCATCCCTGGATGCTGCGCGCCCTGGCCAGGAAAGAGAAAAGCGATCCGATTTGCCTTAGCCATCTCTTACGCCTCCACCCGAGTGAGCAGAGCCGCCCCGTAGGTCATGCCAGCTCCGAAAGCTGTAAGGAGTAAGCGATCGCCCACCTTTACCTCTTCCTCTTGCAGCAGCTCATCAACAGCAATTGCGATGCTCGCAGCGGAATTATTACCGTAGCGCTCCACGCATTTCTTATAGACCCGTTCCTCTGGGAAATTTAGGCGCTTGGCTACTGCGTCTATGATGCGCGTATTCGCCTGGTGCGGCACCACCCAATCGATCTCATCAGGACCCAATCCAGCTTTCTCCAAACACGACTCCGTTGCCTCCTGCATGCGTCGCACCGCCTGCTTGAAGACCTCGCGGCCCTCCATTTTAATGAAGTGCAGTCGCTTATCCACTGTTTCGTGAGAAGGAGGCATCCGACACCCCCCAGCTGGAATCGTGAGGCATTCCGCGTGGCGGCTATCTGCACCGAGACTGCAATCAGATATGACGAATCCGGCGCCTTGTCCACGAACCACAGAAGCGCTTGCTCCATCGCCAAAGAGAATGCAAGTATTGCGGTCCTCATAGTCGACAATCGAAGAAAATTTTTCCGTTGAAACCACTAATATCGTGTCGTACATACCAGATTCAATATATGCCTTGGCCATAGAGAGCGCATAAACGTGACCCGTACAAGCTGTTGAGATATCGACAGCGCCTGCTTGCGGAGCATTGATCATGCGTTGAATAAGAGCTGCCGTATTGGGAAAGATATAGTCAGGGGTCCCCGTTGCGCAAATGATGAGATCGATTTGCTCAGGAGCCACTTTTCCGGCCGCCAAAGCCTTTTCTGCTGCTTTAGCCCCCATATCGGAAGCAAATTCATCTTCGGCAGCGATTCGACGCTCTCTAACGCCCGTACGGCTGATGATCCACTCATCAGAAGTGTCAACCATTTTTTCCAAATCCGCGTTCGTCAGAACACGTTCGGGCAAATAGGACCCCATACCAACAATTCGTGCTTTATCCCCTGTCATCGGGCATCTCCAAAAAACCAGGTTACAGAATACCAAATTCTCTCTTAAAAATCCAGGATGTGCTAGAGTTTCCGCATGTACCCTAAGGCACTCACCAAGTTAATTGACGAATTAAAGAATTTTCCTGGCGTCGGCAGTCGCACTGCCGAACGTTTTGCCTTTCGTGCCTTGGAGTGGCCGGAGGAGAAGCGGCAGCAACTAGCGGAGGCTTTTGCGACCACCGGCGGCGAGCTCAGCCATTGCGATCCATGCGGCACCCTTATCGACAAAGCAGGGTGCCCATTTTGCCAACAAAACCGTAGTGATACCCAGATGTGCGTGGTGGCGACACCGCGAGAAGTCTTTGCCATCGAGGAGACGGGACAATACAGAGGCCTCTATCACGTGCTAGGAGGGACCCTCTCACCTATTCAAGGTCGCGGACCTGAAGAGCTTCGCTTTAGCACACTGTGGCCGCGCCTGGCCAGCGTACAGGAGGTCATCATCGCCCTCGACTCCACCCTCGAAGGAGACACAACTGCCCTCTACCTCAAGCGCGAACTCGAAAAATTTGAGCTAACCACGACGAGGCTGGCCTTTGGACTTCCGGCCGGCTGCGCCCTCGACCTAGCCGATGGCGGCACCTTATCACGCGCCCTCTCCGGAAGAGCCTGAGGGCGTTGGGGAATTTTCATCGCAAAGGCGGGGAGGTCGCAGAGTCGCGCAGAGGGAACTGCACAGCTATCCACAATCTATCGACAGACCTGCCACGGGCTTTAATTTCCACATATAGGAGATTGTGGACAGCTGTTAAACTCCCTCTGCGCGACTCTGCGACCTCCTACCTCTGCGTTAAAAATATTTTAGAGCCTGATTACCAGTTGCACGTAAGAGCCTACACGGGTAGAATGGGAGGCCTTATGCATATGAATAGATTTAAACTCTTTCTCCTCCTTGTTCTACTGATCACGCAGCCCCTTTTGGGACGCGTATTGCAGTACGAAAACCGCACGATTTCAAAAATCGAGCTTTCTCTTGCCAAGCCGCAGCCTGACAATACATTCAATCCACGTGCCATATTGACGCGTCTCAAGTCGCAAGAAAATTCGCCCTTTTCGGAGGCAGATTTCGACAGCGACCTTAAGATGCTTGCTGGTGAGTTCGACAAGGTAGATCCGAAAGTAAATGTCGTTGACGGAGAAATACAGGTCTCCCTCAAGGTATGGCCAAAGCCAACGATTCGAAGGATCATTTGGGAGGGAAACGAGCGCATTAAGACGAGTAAGCTTCAGGATGAGCTCGGTATCGCTCTGCAAAGCACGTTCGATCGCAAGCGCTTCAACGATGCCTTCCGAGAACTTCAGAAATATTACGTCAAAAAGGGCTATTTCGAGTCGAATCTCCGCTACGAAACCGACCCTGACGACGCTACCAATGAGGTTGAGATCTTCATCACGGTAGATGAGGGCCGTAGTGGTCGCGTTGGCACGATCAAGGTGGATGGGGTAACTGAGAAGGAAGAGGCGGAGATCGTCAAAATTCTCTACAGCAAAGAGTATGCTCTCCCGTGGAGCTGGTTCAGTGACGATGGAACCTACCGCGAGGACTTCATCCAGCAGGACAAGCTGGTCGTACAGGACTACCTCCGCAATCAAGGTTTTGCAGAGGCCGCCGTCGATGTAAAAGTCGACGAGATGCCAACTAAGGATCGGATTACGGTCACTTTTGTAGTGACTAAAGGTCCCGTTTACCGAGCGGGTAAATTCACATTTTCGGGAAATACTCTATTCGACTTCGACACCATCGACAAGCAATTCGCTTTGCGAGAGGGCGAGCCTTTCTCGCCGGAGAAAGTTCGCGAGACCGTTCACAATATCCAGACTCTTTACGGCAAGCAGGGCTACATCGACTGCATCGTGCCCTATGAGCCTCATGTGAACCCGGATGATCTAACCTACTCTGTGCACTTCACCATCACAGAAGGCGAGCAATACCGGGTTGGGATGATCAAGGTATTTGGCAATAGTTGGACCAATACAGAGGTCATTCTCCATGAAACCTTGGTCATTCCTGGCGAGGTCTTCGACCTAGAAAAACTCCGTTACACGGAGCAACGTTTGATGAACGTTGGCTATTTCGAAAACGTCAATGTCTATGCCGTCGGATCTGAGGAACTTTCCCAGCTAGGTGACAATTTCCGGGATGTCCACATCGAGGTTGAGGAGAAGGGCACGGGGTCTTTTGGCCTCTCCGGTGGATTTAGTTCGCGATCACATGCCTTCCTCGGGTTCCACATGACCGAGCGCAACTTTGATATCGCAGGTCTCCCTCGCATTTTCTCTGACGGCCTTATGGCGGTGCGCGGCGGAGGTGAGTACGCTCACCTGGAGATCAACGTGGGTCAGAAAGAGACGGCTTTTGTTGCCTCTTGGACGAAGCCTTACTTCTGCGACTCAATATGGAGTCTTGGCGTTGACGCGGAAAAAGTGAATAGTCGGGTAAATTCAGACGACTACACCCTTAAGCGTGTGGGCTTTGGGGTCCATGCAAACCGGCCGATCAACGCCTTTGTTCGATTTGGGGTCGGCTACACGCTTTCCGATAACGACATGGACACATCTGCTAAGGCCTCGGCTGCGATCAAAGCAAAAGCAAAAAATAACGGTGTGATTTCCGCAGTTAACCTGTCGCTGACGTACGACTCTAGAAACCACCCCACAGAACCGACCAGTGGGTTTTTCTCGCGACTTTTAGGCAGCTGCGCCGGGTTGGGAGGTGACTTTAATTTCTGGACGGTCAACTATCTGAATAGCTTCTACTCGCCGGTGACCGAGGACGGGGTCCTAAAGATGAGAGCAGATATACGACAGATCGTCCCCTTCTCCACAACAACGGCTGGAAAATTACCCACGGGGTCTCTCTATTTCCTTGGGGGTGATGATACAATACGCGGCTATCGCTATGGAGCGATCGGTGACAAGTTTATGTCATCTGTCAACGACCCCACGGGCGGAGTTACCTCACTTTTATTTTCAACAGAGTACATGCACCGCATAACGAACAAATTAAGCGCCTTCGTTTTTGTTGACGGCGGCTCCATCTCACAAAAAACCTTCAACTCTGACTGTTTTCACGCCTCCGTAGGTTATGGGGCGCGACTGAAACTGGTAGAGGCATTACCACCGATTATTGTAGGGATGGGCTATCCCCTCAACCCAGCGCATCGCTCCGACGTAATGAAGTTCGTTCTTACGATAGGAGGAAGTTTTTAAATGAACCCAAAAAGGAGAACATCCATGAAAAAGTTGACGACTCTATTTGCTATTTGCATTGCACTCGCCTCTACTCAGCTGTCGGCAGTATCGTCGCCGAACGTGGCGGTAGTTGACTTTAAGCAATGTGCAGACGATTCTGCTCTAGGAAAACAGCAGCAGAAAAATTTTGAAGGCCTGAAGCAGCAGATCCAAGAGGTCATGCAGGGAAAGGAAAAAGAAATTAAGGAGTACGCGGAAAAATTCCAAGATGCGGACTATCTTGATTCTCTCTCGCCAGAAGCAGAAGAGACTCTGAAAGCTGAGTTCCAAAAGGCCAACTACGAATACAACCAGATGGCACAGCAATTCAGTCAGAGCCTTCAGCAGGCAAACATGCAAATTGTCCGCCTCATCGACGACGCAGTAAAAATGCATACGAAAGAGGTTGCCAAGAAGAGAAGCCTTGATTTTGTTCTCAATGCGGAAAGCACGTTCTACTTCGACACCCCTTTTGATCTGACGGACGAGGTTGTTTCTGCTATGGATAGAACATTCGACAAGCAAGAGAAGGAAGCGGAGTCGAGTGCTGAATAAGGATAGTAAACAAGTAACGGCAAGAGAGCTGGCTACCCTCACGGGAAGCCAGCTCTTAGGCGATCCTGACAAGATCCTTACTGGGGTGGCAGATTTGGAATCGGCTGGTCCCGATGACGTATCGTTTTTTGCCAATCCTCGCTATGAAAAGGCCATGTCTGCTTCGCAAGCAGGCCTGATTTTTGTCTCTTCGGAACAGTTAGCAAAAAATAGTGAGGGTTGCTTTCTGATAAGTAACGAGCCGTCTGCGGCCTTTCAAAAGGTCCTCCAACTTTTCCTGGCTGGGGTCCCTAAGCACACAGCGTTTCGTGGCATCCACCCTTCTGCGGTGGTGGCGGATGATGTCACCCTCGGAGAGAAAGTTGTCATTGGACCCAACGCCGTTATTGAGACGGGGGCGACGATCGGGGATCGCACGGTGATTGCTCCAAATGTAACAATTGGTGAGGGAGTTCGCGTTGGAATGGATTGTATTGTCCATCCCTCAGTGACTGTACAGAGCGGCTGTGAGGTCGGAAACCGGGTTGTTTTGCATCCGGGAGTTGTTCTAGGCAGTGATGGCTATGGCTACACCACTGACGCAACGGGACATCACTCCAAGCTCGACCAGCTGGGGAACGTTGTCATTGAAGACGACGTAGAAATCGGCGCCAACTCGACCATTGATCGCGCTCGATTTAAGACGACGCTGATCAAACGCGGAACCAAGATCGACAACCTTGTCCAGATAGGCCACGGTGTGGAGCTTGGCGAAAACAACCTAATCATCGCTCAGGTTGGGATTGCCGGATCAACAAAAACAGGGCGTAACGTGGTGATTGCCGGGCAGTCCGCTGTTATTGGCCATATCACGCTAGCCGATGGCGTAATCATTGCGGGAAAGAGTGGCGTGATTAAGGGAATTGACAAACCTGGCGTCTACGGCGGTATGCCAGCTGGACCCTTGAAGGATCAGCGGAAGCAGTATGTTCACTTGCGCAATCTCGATAAGCATGTGAAGACCCTGAAAGAACTTAAGCAACGGATCCAAGCTCTTGAAGAAGGCACTGCTTCTTAGCCTCTCTTTAATTGCGCTCTTGTTTTGGTGGTCCATGCCGAACGAGGAAATCCCTGCTATTCGCCTCCCTTTGCACATCTCCGAGGTCGAGGCGGCGGGCTCTTTTAACTATAGCGAGAATTCGCTATCCGGCGAAACCATGGCGACCTCCTTTCAATGGAAGGGAGTCGTCAGAGCCCACCCTCAGGAAAATGGGGACTTCCGCTGCGAGTGGCGTCAATTGGTGATTTCCGACGATTCTATGGTGCTTATCGGATTCGAAGAAGGTGAAGAAGGAACCCGCTACTGGAGTGAGTCGCCAAACCGCGGTGCTATTTTCAGCGCTTTTGCTGTTGACCTATCGCACCACGACGCAAACAACGACCTTTCTCTATTTCAGCTGCCGTTTATGGTCAGTTTTGCTGAAACAACCTCCGTTCGCCTTCACCCTCAAATTCCACGCGCTCTCTATCCGTTCGTAAGGGGTAGCCAGGGAGGGTTTTTGATCAATCTGTTCTTAGAGGGCTCAGAGCCTCTACCTCTGCTGCGCAGCGGACGACAAGGGGATTGGAAAGTCGATCTTCAACGAAATGACAAAGAGCCTCACCACCTCAATTTGGAGTGGGCGCGGGAGCAGAGCCGTGATCTACTTGGCAGCACGGAAGGCTTCTCCTGCCACCTAATGGCTTCCTTTAAATAGAAATCGACTGAAATTCGGCTACTTGGCATAATCTTCTTTTTTAACCTCAATGGAAACCAGCATGATTTTTCTTCTTTTATGCCTCCTTGCACCCTCTCTGTACGGACAAAACATCCAGCAAGCGATGCTTCGCGACCTAGGGGCTATTGAGGGTTTCTTGGAGGCAGGGTATGCACCGAAGGAGTGGAAGGCGGCACACCGCGGCTGGACCGGTCCAGAGGCAGCGGAATCGGCAAGAGGAAAGCTGGAGGCCATTGAAGAGCCTACCATAGCCGACTTTCAGGCAATCCTGTACAACTATTTTATTGGCCTCACTGACTACCACACGGGTATCTATTTTCACCGCACGGAACGTGCCTCTCTTCCCTTCACTGTCCGAGGAACCAAGGGACACACCTTCATTGCCTACATCGACCGCACGAAGCTTTCTATCGAAGCCTTTCCTTTCGAGGTGGGGGACCAACTGATCGAGTTCGCAGACCTTCCAGTTGAGACGGCACTTGCAGATCTTCAAGAGTACCTTAGAAAGGCAAACCCTCTAACAACACAGAGAAGAGCCGAAAGTTTTCTAACCAATCGACATGCGGTTCTTGGAATTCCAGTACCAATGGGCACCATCAATCTCGGCATTATGCGAAAAAATGATAGCCATGTGACAAAGCATCAGCTGGTTTGGAACCACACCCCGGAAGCCGTTGTTGACCCCTCCTCCAAGATCGGAGTCAGGGCACCATTGAGCGCACACCGGCCTGCTGAGTCGGCATGGACGTCGCTATCTGGCTGCGACATGGTGGACCCATCGTGGACACCGCCAAAAGATAATGCAAACCCGTTTCTTCGCGGAGCAAAAACCAGCTATCTTCCGCTCTTAGGCAAGCCTATTTGGAAAACTGAAGAAACAAACCCCTTCCACGCCTACCTTTTTTCTCATGAAGGGCAGCATATTGGATGCCTGAGAATCCCTCACTATGGCGGTGACCTCCCTGAAATCAAGGCCCTCGCAGAGATACTTGGGCACTTGCAGGAGCACAGTGATTTACTGATTATCGATCAGGTATCCAATCCG
>JBFIDQ010000088.1:0-9746 GCA_041603795.1 Chlamydiales bacterium | reverse complement strand
TATTCAGCCAGATATCGTATTCAAATACTCTAATAAGCTGGAGTTTAATCCGGCTGATGAGGATTCGGGAGGCCGAACTGTTTCTCTTGTCAATCCGTCTTTCTTTGGGAAAATAATTAATCGTGTGTTGAAAGTTTTTGGATACAGGACTAGAGACACCATAGTTAAAGGTTGGATAGTCCAGTTGTTGGAAAGAGACGACCTAATAGGGGGTAAAGATCTTTCTGTCGCTCTTAAGGATAAAGAAAGCAGAGAGATTATTTCGCAGATTTATAGTGAAATGAAACCTCGAGTAGCGTCGTTAAAGGATGAGCGATTGACTCAGCTCTTCACGAAAAAATTTAAAGGTTGGGAGCCAAGGGCTGGCGGTTAGGTTTTTCCTTGGTCGCGTGGTGGTAGGCTGTGATACAAATCTAAAGTCGACTGCGACATCGTTTGAAATGAGAGTTCTTGGACGGAGTCCCATGCTGCCGCGACTAGCTCTTGTCGAAGCTTTGGTGACTCAGCTAGCTTTGTGAGCTGTTCGGCGATGTCCTTCGGATCTTTTACATGAGCAAGGAGTCCGGTTACGCCATCCACTACCGTTTCTGGGATACC
Organism: Chlamydiales bacterium; assembly: GCA_041603795.1. Lineage (GTDB taxonomy): Bacteria > Chlamydiota > Chlamydiia > Chlamydiales > JBFIDQ01 > JBFIDQ01. The sequence goes on along the minus strand of JBFIDQ010000088.1, from coordinate 9,149 downwards.
GCCTGCGCGGGTGGCGACGATAGGGACCTTGGCGGCCATGGCCTCCATGAGGCACTGTCCGAGTCCTTCGGTCTCGGATGTTAGAAGGAAAATATCTAGGTCAGGAAGCAGCTCCGGGATGTCAGAACGCTGACCCATAAAGTGAATCTGCTCCGTCAGCCCCAGGCGTTTCACTTCTTCCTCTAGAGCGGGTCGCAGCTTGCCCTCGCCTAGTAGGGCCACGCAAAAGGGACCGCTATAGCGGTCCCTGAATATTTCCATGGCCTTGAGTAAGGTGTGCGGATCTTTCTGTTGTGTGAGCGCAGCGACAGATCCGATGAGAAGAGTTTCGCTATCCAATCCCAGGGCTGCTCGTAACTTGCCGCTTGGTGGCTTGGCAAACTTGGCGATATCAATGCCGTCGCGTACGATTTCGCATCGATGAAGATCCACTACATCCGTGAGCACACGATAACTCGCCTGAGAGACGCACGCGTACCGCTCCGTTAAGGGATCGCGATACTTCCATTTCGACAATAGACTCCGCTTTACGGGGAAGTCGACGCGGCGCGACACCACCAAAGGACAACGTGCTCTCCATAATTTGGCTGCATAGAAGGCGAGGGAGTGAGCTCGTGCGTCGTGGCAGTGGACAATTGACGGAGTAAATTTGGCATAGATGGCGCGCAGTGCTTTGGAGCTTCCTAGTCCGGTTCCAAGCTTCTTAGGAAGGCAGTAGAGTGAAATTCCTTCCTCCTCTGCAAAACGTGCGACGGCTGACCCCTCAGGGGCGGCAATTGCCTGCTCAATGCCTAGGTTTTTTAGTCCAGTTGCAAGGTAGGCCAGCTGTTGTTCGCCGCCGCGCCAGTCGCGTGGAGTGCAGAGATGAAGGATACGCATGGAAGCAGTATAGCAGTTAATCCCCTTGCGCCGCCAGGGGCTTTCCGCAGCGTCGACAGAATTTAGCGTCGGTGTCATGCCAATTGGCCTTGCACGTCTTGCACTGGCGCTCCTCCTTTTGAATGCCTTGCACAAGGTAGCGCGCCAGCTCGGTGACCTGCCAAGGGATAAGAATCACTCCGCTGCAGATCATCAGGAGTGTAGCAACGCGTCCCTGCCACGATAAAGGGACGATGTCCCCGTACCCTACAGTTGTCACACTGACAACGGAGAAGTAGAGGCTATCAAAGAAGGTGCGGATTTGTATCGGATTGACCTTGTGTTCGATTTCATAGATCATCCCGGCATAAATAAAAATAATGCAGAAAAGTGTGAAGAAAATTGTTACGACGCGTAGGCGGAATTCCGAGGGGAGAAACGAGCTCGGTTTTTCCCTTTGTAGCACACGAAGTAGGCGAAGGATTCGAAGTAGACGCAAAACACGAATGAATTGAAAGTGAGCGGAGAGAAAGAGAGGGAGAATCGCGAGTAAATCGACCAGAGCTAGCGGAGTGAACAGGTAGCGGATACTAAAGCGTTCCGACCAAAATCTCACGAGATAATCGATAAGAAAAATAATCGTAATGGCCAAATCGACCTTCATAAGAAAATCATAGGTCGCAGGCGCAATGGGGTAGGTCTCCCATACGAAAGTGACACAGACCACAAAGATCAGAAAGGTGAGCACTCCGCGATAGATCCAACCACCAAGACTGTTCGCTTCGTTCAGAATACGGTATATCTTTTCTCTATTAGGCATAGCTTCAGCATTGCGAAGGACAGTAAATTTGTCCAGTTTTCCCAACATGGGTATCATGCTACGATGACCGCTGAGCTCCACTGCCACTCCTACTACTCATTTTTAGAGGCAACCTCCTCTCCAGAGGCGCTCGCCTACGCGGCGAAGGAGGCCGGGGTGACTGCTTTGGCTCTCACGGATTGCAACGGACTCTATGGCGTGCCTGAGTTTTACCGTGCTTGTCGGGAAGTCGGTGTTAAGCCGCTGGTCGGTGCGCAGATGACCCTAGCGGACCATTCCATCACGCTACTAGCTAAGAGCAGCGAAGGGTACCGCAGACTTTGTCACTTAGTCACCGCAGCTCACAAGGATCGCGAAAAAGGCGATCCACTTACCACCCTGGCAATGCTAGAAGGTGTGGCCCATCACGTGATCTGCTTGGTTGCATCGGACCACAACCTAACAGCCTACAAAGAGCTTTTTGGCGGAGACCTCTATGTGGAATTGACGCGACACCGCGAGGAGAGCGATCGCTCTCTTTCTGCGGAGCGGATGGCGCTGGCAAGGCGATACGATTTACCACTCGTTGCGACGGGCGCGGTGCGCTACGCCACTAGGGAGGAGGCGCATCTTCACGATGTGCTGCTCTGCATCAAGCACCGTCGCGTTTTGCGCGAGGCGCACCACATTCGATCGGGGAACACACATCGCCATTTGCTTACCCCCGTTGAACGCGGGGAACTCTTTGCAGGCTGTCCAGAGGCCTTGGTAAATGCGGAGCGTATTGCCGCTCGGTGTGAAGTGGACATCAACTTCTCGAACTACCGCTTTCCAGATTTTCCCGTTCCTGAGGGCGAGAGCACTCAAAGTTACCTGGAGAAGCTCTGTTATTTGCGGCGGGCACCGTGCGAGCAGCTTAAGGCGGAGCTGGCACTCATCGATAAGCTTGGTTTGGCAGGCTACTTTCTTGTGGTATGGGATCTTGTGGAGTTTGCAAAGCGGCGAAATATTCCGGTGCAGGGACGCGGTTCAGCAGCAAACTCTTTGGTGGCGTACACGCTGGGCATCACGCCAGTTGATCCGGTGGAACACAATCTTTACTTGGGACGCTTCATTCACGAGGGAATGGAAACCGTCCCGGATATCGACCTGGATTTTGCGTCGAGTCGCGATCCGGGACAATACGACCGTGAAGATGTCATCCGCTACGTCTACGAGCGCTACGGTGAGGATCACGTGGCGATGGTGGCTACATTCATCACTTTCCAGCACAAAATGGCCGTTCGTGAGGTGGGGCGAGTTCTGGAGCTTCCCGATGCGTTGCTTGGACGCCTCTCGAAACTTGGACATGTGGAGAAGTCGACGCTGCAAGAGGCGGAGGGGGTGGCAGATTTCACATGGAACCTCTTCTGGGAGCTTGTTGAAGGGATTCAAGATATCCCAAGACACCCCTCTGTTCACGTAGGAGGTATGCTCATTACTTCTTGTCCAATTGCCGATATCGTCCCACTAGAGCCTGCACGCATGGAAGGGCGGGTGGTGTGCCAGTGGGATAAGGATCGGGTAGATGACGCAGGACTCATCAAGGTGGATATTCTCGGACTCGGAATGCTGGCTGTCTTGCGGGAGGCGGTGGATTTAATGGTGGCACCCGTTGACCTCTGGAATCTGCCGCTTGATGATCCAAAGGTTTACGAGCGGATCGCCTCCGGTGAGACGGTCGGGATTTTTCAAGTGGAATCGCGAGCGCAGATGCAATCGCTTCCGCGTACGCGTCCAAACAACTTCCAGGAGCTCGGCGTGCAGGTGGCGATCATTAGACCCGGACCAATCCAGGGTGGAATGGTCCACTCCTACATTGCGCGCAAGCAGGGAAAGGAACCCGTAAGCTATCTTCACCCTTCCCTGAAACCTGTTCTAGAGGAAACCTTGGGAGTGATTCTTTTTCAGGAGCAGGTGCTGCAAGTGGCGACGGTGCTCGCCGGATTTGATGCAGGCGAGTCAGAGGGACTCCGCCGCGCCATGAGCCGTAAGCGGTCACAGGTCGCTATGGACGCGCTTTGGGTCAGGTTTGAGGAAGGGGCAAAAGCTAAGGGGGTCGATTTGACCCTCGCGCGTCAGGTTTTTTCCGCTCTAGAAGGATTCGCTACCTACGGATTTTGCAAGTCGCACGCGCTCTCGTTTGCCAAAATTACCTATCTCTCGGCTTGGCTGAAGGTGTATCACCCGGCGGAATTCACCGCCGCGCTGCTCAATAATCAGCCTATGGGATTTTACGCGCCTCAAACAATCTTAGAGGACGCCAAACGCGCTGGCGTTGAGGTGCTCGGAGTGGACATCAATAGGAGTCGGGTTCGGAGTCACGTTGAAAAAGGGAAATTGCGACTTGGGCTCCAGCAAATCGACGGGATGAGTCACGAGGCAGCACAAGAAATAGAAGTGGGACGCCCCTATCGCAGCTTGCGGCAGTTGCAGGGGCGGACAAAAAATCTGGAAAAACTAATTGAGGCGGGTGCCTGCGATAGCTGGGGGCTTTCACGTCGCGAGCTGCTCTGGCAGCTCTGGCTGTTGGTAGGTGACCGCAAACAAGAGATGCCACTTTTCGAACGACCCCTCGCCGCGCCAGCCTTGCCTGAAACAACCGCCTGGGAGCAGCTGATCGGCGAACATCGCGCCATGGGATTGTCACCAGAGGCACATCCGATCGCCCTTTTACGTGACCAATGGCCCGGTATACAGACCTCAAAAGCGTTAAAAGAGTGTCGCGATGGACAAAGAGTGAAGGTTGCCGGACTCGTAGTCTGTCGCCAAAAGCCCCCCACAGCCAAGGGGTTTTGTTTCCTTACCCTAGAAGACGAGTACGGGTTTTTCAATATAGTGGTCCGGCCGGCCCTCTATGAACGCTATCGACCACTTATCCGTGAGGCCCCAATCTTGCAAATTGACGGACTCCTTCAGAGTGCTGATGGAGTCCATAATGTTATTGCACAATCATTTTACAATAAAGTATTGCTTGATGTGCGTGCGTCGATATGAATATTTTCATTCGTGATGGGGTGTTTGAACGCAAGCGACCTTGCACGCAGCAAGAGACGTTTGCCTTTTTTGCCGTAGCGAGCGTCGCCAATGATGGGGTGGCCCGCTTCCGCGCAGTGCACTCGTATCTGATGCTTTCGTCCCGTTTCAAGAGTGAGTGTGAGGCGTGTAGAGCTCTCATTGCGCGCAGCTACTTCAAAATGTGTGACGGCTGTTTTTCCGCTGTGGCCACTTGTCACGCACTTATTGGATTGCTCAACTAGCTTTGAGCGCCAAGTTCCCTTGTCTTCTTTTACTTTGCCCTCAACTGTAGCCTCGTACTGACGCTCCAGGCGATGCTCGCTGAAGGTCTCATGGAGGAGATCGCGTACTTTCTTGCTGCGCGCAAAAAGAAGCACTCCGGAGGTCTCGCGATCAATGCGATGGACCGCATAGATCTCGCCGTAGAAGTTACGTAGGATCGCTAGCGCGTTGCGTAGAGGTTTTGCTTCGCGATCTAGGGGGACGCTTAGGAGGCCCGATGGCTTGTTGACGGCTAGTAGGTATTCGTCCTGATAGAGCACCGGAAGAGGCGGTTTGATCCGCTGGTCCTCCTTATGGAGCTCTAAAAGCTGCCCAACTACTGGCACATGCTTTGGTTGTACGATCATCGTTCCGTCGAGCGAAATGCGGCCAGTCTTCAAGAAATTACGGAGAGTCCGGCGTGAGCTGTCGGGATAGAGAGTCTCTAACTGCTCAAGTAGGGGTCTAGTGTCGGATATTTGGTGCTTCATCATGAAAAATAGTATAAAGAATCAACCAATTTAAATAAATAACAAAATTATTTATAATAGGGATAGGGAGAGGTGAGGTTATGGGAGTTTTAAACAGATATTTTTATCAGACCATGTTGCTCTTGCTCATTACGTTGGGTATGGGGGGAGCTAGCAATCTGGGTGCGAATTCGGATATCTCACTTAGTGAGGTACATACGTCCATTTCATCCATTGGTTCTGGGGATTATTCGAGTTATCGGACGTTTGGGTGGGATCCGACGGGAGACGCGAATTCGCCACACTTTCGAAAGGTGAAGCAGCTTCTGGAGCAAAAAGGGTATCGCGAAGCTTCTAGCTGGAAGGAGGCGGATTTGGTCGTGGCGTTTTACTCGACTACAAGTCGCTATGAAAAGCGCCTCCCAGCAACAGAGCGCCTCGTTTACGGGCCATACGGCCCGTTCTATCCGCATTCTGGGTACTACCGTTACGTTGATGGAAGCGATTTCGGCTACTACGAGGAGACTGCCCATCCGGGCTACGAAGTAGGCGGAACAGTCGTTGAGGTTAATTTACTCATTCGTCACGCCAAGGAGCGTCCATGGAGTGGATCGGGCTGGGCGTTGACGGACGTTGAGGATGAGGCAGCGACCACGGATGCGATTATCGGTAAAATTTTGGATGATTTCTAATAGTATTTAGTAGAAGTTTTTGTTTTAGGTTGCCCCATTTTAATTTAATTAAAGTTAATACTATAATATAGGTATGGAACAATTTTAATTAAATTAAAATAGAGGCTATAAAATGGTTGGAGGAGTAAGAGGCCCGGTAGGGTCCGAGCTGCACGCATTTCAGAAACTGGCAGCTGGAGACAAGGAGTCTCTTGGCGAGCTTAGCCCCAAGGCTAGGAAAGGGTTGAAAAGATCATTAAATGTCTTGAGGAAATGCTCGACTCCCGAGGCTCGAAAAGCGCAACTTGGAAAAATAGATAAAATTTTTGAGGGTTCCACTTCAAAGGGCACTGGCTCTTTCAAGTCTACAAAAGTAGCCTCTGGCTTTTTTTCTAGGCTATGGGGCCGTTTGCCAAGTCCAGTTAAGCGCATAAAAGCCTATATGGCGAAGAGGGACCTAAGCCAGCTGGCGAAGTTGCAACAGGTGGTGGCAAGACAAATCGCTCCGGGAATGGCCGGTGAGGTGAAGGGGGAGATAGCGCGCGTAAATAAATACTTGGAAGAAGCTGGTGCTGAGAAAAAGGTGCTTGAAGACAGTAAGAAAATGCTAGAAGAGGAGGGGGAGCAGCTGCAGGAGGGATTGAAGGATCTAAAAGCAGAACTGGCAAGAGTTGAAAGCCGGGGAGGCGATGAGTTGGATCGGCTGAAGGACGAAAATACAGCACAAAGGGAGATAATTGAGGCAGCTAAGAAGGACATTAAGGAGTTGGAAAAGAAAGAAGTATCTTCGCAGCCGACGCGGTTTAAGAAGGGCAAAAAGAAGGTGCAGCAGAGAGTCGGTAAGTTTGCAAAATTTGCAAAAGGCAAGCTGAGGCGAGAAAAAGCAGGGCTGGAAGGAAGTGAAAAATATATTCCTTTAGATGAATCTGTGGAAGGGTCGCAGAACACTGCGGATGTGATTAAATCAAAAAATAGGCGTATTCAAGATGCCAAAAGCACGATTAAAAAAAATGAAAGTAAAATATCAAAAATTGAGCAGGAGATTCCAGGAAATAAAAAGAAGCTTGAGGATTTTCTGGTACAACATAAAAAGCTAGAAGATGATTTGGCTAGCAAAAAGGAACAAATAATTCAGTCGATGAGCGAGCTGAAAAATCTTGAACTTGAGGTTACTGAGGCAGAGTGGGAGCTATCGGGCTTACAGAGCTTGGCAAATCAGATTGCCGCCGTCTCAGCGGGCAAAGCAGAAAAGGCGACGCCGGCGGCTTCAGCCAAACCTGCACAGCCGACGAGGGCCGCGCCCCCTGAGAAACAGGCAGCTACCGAGCCTGTGGAAATACCAAGAGATGAAGGTGATATCAAACTTCAAAAGCTAAAGAAAACCCAGAGCAGGGTGGAGTTTCTAATCAGGAAGTATGGGAATATAACCCAAAACAAAGGAAAAATTGACATTCCGGCTGGGATTTCAGAAAAGCTTACTCAATTGGGCGCCGATAGGACGTCAATTTTAGAGGAGTTTGACAAGCAAAGGGATAAAATGGGTGAGGCAAGGAATAAATTAAAAGAGATTGATCGGCAGAAGGAACCGGCTAAGCATCAAGCTGCTATAGATTCAATTATGGAGGAAAGCAATAAATTAACCGAGGCCTCAGCTAAGATACGAGAGGCTAATCATGAGATCCTGAAGGAGCTGAAAAGGGTTAAGCTCAGCCTCTCCGGAGAGACGTCAGAGCAATAGAATCCGCAGCTATTCCTTGCGTCCCTCGATTTAATTTAAAAAAAATATTTACAAGTTGCCTCCAAATGGGGTATAATGAGTTGGGCCCCTTCTACCTCTGGAGTAAACAACTATGACCCCACTACTCGTGATTCCTCTATTAATTCTAGGCACCGCCCTTAGTGCTGAAAATCGAACGTTCGATGGCAGTGGAAACAACGCGATAAATACTATCTATGGCAGCGCTGGCTCGCCTCTATTGCGGGTGACGGCATCGGCCTATGTAGGCGACTCAAGTTTGGTCCGCTCGGACCAGGCAAGCCCTCGAGAAATTTCCAATGCAATCTTTGATCAGGCTGGGGTCGTGGGGAATGATCGCGGCTTATCCGACTTCATCTGGGCATGGGGACAGTTTGTCGACCACGACATTGACCTAACGCCGGCTATGGTGCCTTTGGAGTCGGAACCGATCGCTGTGCCAACAGGAGACCCTACATTCGATCCAATGAGCAATGGCGGGGTTACCCTCCCTTTTTCACGCAGCCAACACAACGGGAACGAGTTCCGCGATCAGATCAACGTTATTACCTCCTGGCACGACAGCTCCAACGTCTACGGCTCGTCAGCTACGGTTGCTTCAGCACTGCAAGGAAGTGACGGTAAACTTCTGTCGCAGACGGTGGGCGGGTTGGAGTACCTTCCCTTCGCGGACGGACTTGGAGTGAGTATGGCCAATGAGGGTCCACCCAATCCAAGCCTTTTTGCTGCGGGGGATGTGAGAGCCAACGAGGTGAGCTCACTGATTTCTCTACATACGCTTATGATGCGGGAACACAATCGCGTAGCGGATCTCCTCTTTGCTATGGGCGGAAAAACAGACGATGAAATTTTCCATCTTGCTCGTAAGGTGGTGAGCGCTGAGGCGCAAGCCATCACATACAACGAATATTTGCCGTCACTTGGGGTCTCTCTCACCGGCTACTCGGGATACGACTCATCTGTGCAACCCGATATCTCAAATGAGTTCTCCACTGCAGCTTTTCGCATGGGTCACACGCAGGTGTCCTCGACAGTATTGCGCCTGGATGATGGAGGTAATTCTGTCGGTGATCTAACCGTCGCGAACTCGTTTTTCAACCCTGACATCGTTCTTAGCGGGGGAATCGAATCCATTTTACGCGGACTCTCCAGTAAGGAGGCGCAAGAAGTCGATACCAACGTCGTGGATGACCTACGTAACCTGCTATTTGGTCCGCCACCGCTTGGAACGGATCTCGTCGCCATGAATATTCAAAGGGGACGTGATCATGGGCTGC
>JBFIDQ010000087.1:0-9750 GCA_041603795.1 Chlamydiales bacterium | reverse complement strand
TTGGATCCGGAAGTGGCGGCTCGGAAGAGCGCAAGTGGTACCGGCTCGCGGACCCTGAAAAAGCTATCCACCGCGTTATCTCATCAGTGGATCGTAAAGCAAGTCGACCTTGAGGAAAGTGATACTGAAGGGCACTAAAGCGTAGCTCCAGCGGCCATGTCAGATCATCCACGCCCTCCCAGTCGATAGAGACAATTTCCTTAAGGGGAATCTCCGCTTCAAAGGTCTGCATACGCTTCTCCGGAAGCCGCCCTTCGAAACCAATGCGACAGAAGAAGACGCCGTTTTGCTGACGAAGCGTTACCGTAGTGTCCATACCGACCCCATTAGCTGACGAGACTAGCATGAGATCTTGCGCCATCTGAATGCGATCCGTTAGGCGACGACACGCTGCAGAAAAGCGTTCCTGGCGGATCGCTCTAGTCGTAGCAATTCCGATCACACCAGCTGCTAGCACGATAAGAAATAAAACGAGCAGCAGCTCGATAAGAGTAAATCTACGGCGGCGCTGAACCTGCAGCATGGCTACTTACTTTTACGATATTGCTCGTAGCGCCGAGAGGAGACCTTCACCTCTGGAAATCCCGTATCGGGGTTATTTTCCAGTCTCACATCGTAGCGCTCGCCCCAACCATCCTTGGCTAGATTCTTGGCATCCTTAACGAGCGGCGACTCCTCCAGATACTCTACCCACTTCGATTCGACTTGATCAATTGCAAGGTCATCCTCGGCCAACTTCAGAGCAAGAATTGTCTCAATTTTCTCCATTCCCTGCTGCGTCTTGAACGCACGCCCTTTTTCAAGGCTGGCCTGGTAGTTAAAAGCGACAACGCCTGCTATCAGGGCAATGAGGAACATAACGATCATCATTTCGATAAGCGTCACCCGGCGCTTCTTTATTCTCTTCAGTTTCGCTTGAGTTTCCATCACATCACTCCCCTGCCGTTGGCGTCGAATTATCCATAGGATGGGGGTATTGAGCAATACCTAGTGCAAAGAGTCTCTTCGATCGGCGATATGCGCCGTCTGTTATATAACATCGTGGCTAGCTTAGTGACCGGGGCGAAATACTTGAGTCCAAGATTGGGTAAACCTTGGCCCCATAATTGGCTGATTCCTCATCTCATGGTGAACTGACACATGGGCGGATAGCGTGTGAAGGCGGTCTTCCGGCGTTACTGGAAAGATTTCCAAACCTGAGAAAAGTCCATTATACCCTACCTCATCGAGATAGCGGATCAATTTTTCTGTGGTTATTGGCGTTTTGTTCACTAGTTTCTTGTCTGCACCAATGGTGATTGAGCGCCTGCATTTGTGTCCGACACAAGCCGAATAGGTGGCTACATCACGATCGCCAGTGAGTGGCTCTTTTCTGCCATCCGTAGGTGGTTTTTTTGTCTCGAGCAAAAAAGTGATCTTAATCACAGCTTTCGTTAAATCGATTTGTGATGCGTGATCCTGTAGATAAGATCTACATGACCCAAACAAACCATCAAGTCGCTCGGTAATGGAGCACGCCGTACCTGGGCGTCTTTTCCCTTCTCTATCTGAGAGAGCAGCTTCTACCTCTTGATCCTGGCGCCGGATCATTGTCGCCTTAAACCAGCTAATCCCGCCTGAAGCGCCCACAAGCATATCAAATATAATATCAGAAAATGGACGAGAGACAGCTCCCCTACAATTGATCACTCCAGTTTTTATATCGCCAACAAATGGAGTCTTGGCCCGATAAAACTGGAGGCATTTCACCTTGTGATTTCTCCAGTCCTCTTTCTGGCAGGCTGTACCACAGTACCGCACTAGATGACACAAACCACATCTCTTCATTTTGGCAGCCGTGGAAGCCTGAGGCGTCCTACAGGTGTAGCACTGTTTGTCGTGTACTTGAGCTCCGAATAGAACTTCAGCAAAGCTTGGAAAGTCTTGAGTTGGGGTCATTTTATCACCGTTTATTATAATTAATGGACTATGATATCAAAATTATATATATTAATCAATAGCTAATATTCGATCTTCTCAAAATACCTAAGGGTTTATATCAGGGTGTGCTGATAAAAAATAGTTAACAGTCTGCCAGCGCGCCCAGGCGACCCGCAACTAATCTCCAGGAGCAACGCTCCGCTATAAATTAGCCTGGTGGCGTAAGCCCCAGATAGCCAGCATAAAAAATGGAGCTCTGAAGGAGCGGCATAGAATTTCAGCGGGTTATGCCGCTCCTTCAGAGCTCAAATACAGCTCCATCTACCTGGGGCTTACGCCACCAGGCTAATTTATAGCGGAGCGTTGCTCCTGGGAATCGGCTGCGGATCGTCTCGCAAACGATCGGCGATCCACTGCATGTCTGCGTCGGTATAGCGCTCGTGGAACAGAATATTTACTGTTCCGTTGCGGGTGGCAACGGCGTTAGGGGTGGTCGCTGTTGGCGAGAGCCAGCTCCATTCGCTGGGGAGGTAGCGGTAGTCGGAATTGACCGGAAGCCCGGTGAGATCGATGTTGGGGTCACACCAAACTGTATGAAAAAAGGGTGCTACCTCGGCGTCTTTTGGGACGAACAAACCGGTGGGAAGCATTGCTGCGAGTTCGCGACGTCTTTCTAGCGTTGCGTCAAGTTTCCGTAGGGTCGAATGCCCTATTGAAGCGGAGATCTCGTCCATGTTGAAATTGAGGGCAGGAAAGAGAAACGTGTTGGGGTCTTTTGGATGAAATCCAGCGGCAGAGGGATCCTTTCCTCTGTCAGCTAACGCCTTGATTCGACGAAAAATCGACTCGTCGCGGGTATAAACAAGGCCGCCACATCCGCCGCTAGCATGATGCTTGGAGAACATCGTGGAGAATGCCGCTACGCGCCCAAAGGTCCCTACGCGTCGCCCAGCGATCCGCGCCCCGTGCGCTTGTGACGCGTCTTCAATGATCTCGATGTTGCGTTGTGCTGCAAGCTCTATAATGGGCTCGATGTCGATGGGGATGCCCCCCGAGTGGGTAAGAATTGCGGCACGCGTATTGGGAGTGAGTGCTGCCTCGAAGCTTGTGACGTCGACGTTGAACTGTCGCGGGGCGCTATCGGCTACAATGGGGGTCATGCCTGCCATGGTGACCGGATTAATACTTCCCGGATCTGTCACGGGAGAAACGATCACGTCACTCCCCCTGGGGAGGTCGAGCGAGAGGAGGGCAAGAAAGACGGCAGCTGTTCCGCTGCTCACGCCATCGGTGTACCCTCCCCCCTGAAATTTGCTGAACGCACTGCAGTACGCTACCTCAAAAGGACCGTCGTACCCGAAATCGCGTCCACTCTCCCAGGCCGATTCGAATACCGCCTGCACAGCTTGTAGTTCTTCCTCGCCGAAGAGACGGCGACCTGGAAAGGTTCTATTCCGCGATAAACCAGTAGTAGTCACCTGAATACCCCACCTCATCGAAGAGCTTTTTCCAATCGTCCACGTGCATCATCGTCTCCGCCGTCAGAACCCACTTCCGTAGATTCTCTTCTTCCTTTGGTGTGCGCCACGCATCAAGTGTGATGAAGCTGTTGCCGCGTGACACCCGCTCGATCTCTCTTAGAGCTGTTTTTAGACGCTCTAGAGGCAGATTGTGAATGCTGTTGATGCTTACGACCAGATCGAACGTATCATCAGCGTAGGGAAGTTTCTCGCCGCTGGCGATGCTAAGGAAAGGACGGACGCTCTCCATGCTATTTTCGATGGCGTAGTTTGAGACGTCGATGCCCTCTACGGTGCAGTTCGGCATGACCTCTAGAAAGTCATGAAGCATGAACCCTTTGGCGCAGCCAACGTCGAGAATTGTGGCGTCATCTGACAGCTGATAGTGATCACGAAAGCGCTCCACGACCTTTCTCCAGCGTCCGTCGTAGGTGTAGCCGCCGTAGCCGTAGAGTCGATCTCCATCGAAGAAGGCTTCGCCAAACTGCTTGGCTATGGAGATGACTTCCGCTGTCTTCTCTTTGGCGCGTCCGTCGTAGTCGCGATTTGTTGCGGGGTAGGTATCGAGTAAATTGCATTCTGCCATAAGAATTTTCCTAAAAGGGTCCTGTGAATGAAGGGTCGGGAACATCGCCAGTTTCTGGCGCTTCTGATTCTAGTAAATCGAGTCCATGCACCTCACGGCCAAGCATCTCTCCCACTTTTCGAGCAATATCCGAGGCTGTTGGGTAGTAGTCTTTGGCTGCGGCCCAGCTTGTTGGAATGGGAGCATCTGGGAAGGTCAGTCGCTGCGGCGCGCTGCGAAGGGCGACACCACGCTCGGCTACGCCGGCGATGATCTCGCCGGCAATGCCGCAACTGCTCCAGGCGCCATCAATGACCAAAAGATGTCCGGTTTCGGCAGCAGAGAAGCAGACGGTATTGTAGTCGATGGGGCGTAGGGACCGTAGGTCCACGACCTCTGCCTCAATTCCCTGTTCCGCAAGGAACTCTGCGGCACGTAGCGCCTCTAGGGTCCAATAGGAGGAACTCACTAGAGTAATGGCTCCGCCCTGGCGACGGATCACTGCTTTTTCAAGGGAAGTCGATTTGGGTGCGCGGTCAACTTCCCCACGTATGTTGTGCAGCCAGCGGTGTTCAATTACGATCACCGGACCCGAATCCTCGATCGCTGCCAGCATCATTCCTTTGGCATCTTGTGCGGTCGCTGGGGCGATCACGCGTAAGCCCGGTATATGCGCGAGTAGGCTCTGTAGGTTTTGTGCATGTTGGGGTCCCTGACCCCAACCGCGTCCAATGATCATGCGAATGACCAGAGGAACCTCCATCTGCCCTCCAAACATGTAGTGCCACTTCGCCGCGTTGTTGATGATCTGATCCAGCGACAGCAACGAGAAATCGAGACGCTGATGGGTTAGGACAGGTCGACGTCCAGCCAACGCGCTTCCAACAAGGACGCCTGTCATTGCGTTCTCAGCGCAGGGCATATCCAAAACCCTTTTTTCTCCGTACTTTTGAAGCAGACCTGATGTCGTGCCAAAGATCCCCTTGGCATCAGGTACACCGAGTCCGATGAGAAAGACCCGCTCGTCCTTGGCCATGGCCTGATCAAAAGCTTCATTGATGGCCTGTCCGTAGGTGATCGCGCGTGGTTCAGTGAGCGTAGACATGATGATGGAGGGTGTTTGATTTTGGATAAGGGTCTTTTTCGGCTTGTGCGAAGGCGCAATCAATTTCTTCCTGCAGCTCCTCTCTAAGGAGAGAATCGTCGAGACCAAGGGCCTCCTTCCAATGGGCGAGCGGACAGCGAGCTTTCCACGCAGCGACCTCTTGGGTGGTGCGGTAGCCAAGGGAGGTGTCGTCAAGTGGACCACAATGCTCCAACCAGCGATACGTCTGCAGATCTAAGTAGGTCGGACCCATACCCTCACGTGCTCGCGCTACAGCGTCGCCTGCTATGCCGTAGAGGGAGTCAATTCGGTTGCCATCGGCACTCAACGCAGTCACGCCATGCGCCTCCGCAATGGCCGCGCGATTACGTCCCTCTGCTTGCCGTACGTCCATTGACGATTGAGTGGAATAAAGATTGTTTTCGCAGACCATAACTAAGGGCAATTTGTGCAAAGCGGCGAAGTTGAGTGTTTCTGACCAAATGCCCTCTTCCGTGGCGGCGTCCCCGAAGAACCCGACCGTCACTCGACTGTTGCCCTCCTGCTGGTCGCCGAAGGCGACACCTGCTGCCACTGGAATTGTTCCGCCGACCACTGGCGTCGAAGCCATAAAATTGACCGATAGATCGGTTAGGTGCATCGACCCACCAACCCCCTTCGAACAGCCCGTCGCTTTGCCATGCAGCTCCGCGATCATGGCAGATAGATCTCCGCCCTTTGCTAAGTAGTGCGCGTGAGCGCGGTGATTCGACAGCACGCGATCTTCTTGCCGAAGGTGTGCGGCAATGGCTACAGCGGGCGCTTCTTGTCCAATGCACAGATGCGTTGGGCAACGCATCTTCTGCCTTCCATACTGCCTTGCAATTTCCTCCTCGACCATTCGAATTTTAAGCATCTCCCGGTAGAGGGTGATGGCGCGGTCCAGTGGAAGAGTGGTGGGTCCAACTAAAGTAGTCATTAGGTAAGAGCGACCTCTTGCATCATTTTAATGTTGTAGTACCGTGGGTGGTCCGCCATATCCGGAACCTTACCTGCATCGAATGCTTCGACCAATCTATCAATCGCATCGGCTATTGTGTAGCGTGGAACGAATCCGAGCTCCTCCGCAATGCGCTTCGATGAGATGTGGTAGGAACGGTTGTCATCTGTTGGAACGACTTTCATCTCTACGTCATCACCTACACGCTCACCAATGAGCTCAGCGATCTCTCGAATGGATAGATTCTGATAGCCCGCGTTGTACGTTTTCCCGTCGATGCGTGCACTTTCCCACTCCATTGACTTCACGTAGAGGTCCGTGATGTCCTCTATGTGGATATTGGGCCGCAGTTGCGCACCGCCAAAGATACTGATTTTCCTATTATGATACGCCTGGCAAGTAAGGAGATTGACGCAGACGTCGAGGCGGAGACGAGGCGCATAGCCACATACGGTGGCGGGCCGAATTGTTAGCGTGGTGAACCCAGGCTGCCTCTTTTGCAGCAGAACCTCTTCACAAAGGGCTTTATAGCGTGAGTAATCCGTAAGGGGTGCCAGGGGCAACCCCTCGCTAACATTTTTTTCTGCTTTAATTCCATAGACACTTGAAGACGACGCATACACGAAGCGCTCCACTCCGCTCTCTCTGCTTATGTCCACCAGGGGTCCAAATGCGTCGAAGTTAATCGATCGACCCAGATCAGGATTAAGTTCGAAGCTGGGGTCATTGGAGATACATGCGAGGTGAATCACTGCGTCACATCCTGGAAGCTCCTTTCTGAGAAGCTCCTGATCACGAATATCGCCGTGGATTGTAAGCAGATTAGCATGTTCTTTTAGAACCTCTCGGCCATACAAAAACAGGTCCAGGACCTTGACCCGGTAGCCGGCATCCAAAAGCTTCGGAACCAAAGCGGAGCCCACATAGCCAGCTCCTCCTGTGATGAACACGGTTTTTATCGTCATCGCTTAACCCCAATTTTAGAAGGTAACTCCTTAGGAAGCAGGCCAGCACAGCGATCGGTGATGTAGTGCGTGATCACAGAGTGAGCAAGCTCGACCATTCCATAGGAATGAGACGGAACATAGTAGTTGATCTCCCCTAGCTGACGCAGGGTGTTGTCTGGATCAAATCCGCTGCAGGTCAGAATAAAAATTCCGTTGCTCTGTGCAGCTCCACATGCCCGCAAAATATTTTCGGATCGACCCGAACTACTGACGGCAATCAGCATATCTCCGGGCTCACCCCAGAGCTCCACCTGCTTTTGAAAAGCGACCTCATAGCCGTCATCGTTGGTCAGAGCAGTGAGCAGCGAGGGTTCGTGCAAGACAAGGGAGCGAATTCCGTTCGCCTTACATAAATCATTCTGAGCATGTGCGACGATCGCGGCACTGCCCCCATTGCCAACCAGCAGAACCTTGTTCCCAGACAACTTTACCTGATCGAGCAGGGCCATTGTCTCTTCCTCAGCCGCCTCATGAGTGATCTGAGTCTCGTAACCATTTGTGATCTCTGTTTGGGTTAAAAGCGAAGCGAGAGTTTCGGAGTAGTCAACTAAATTCGTCATGCGGTTCATTTGAGCAGATGGTCCAGAAATTTTGCCAGTGTTATCTCATCAGGCTCCATTCCCTGCTCATCCCACAGGTACGCCGAAGCGGCGGCGATAAGGCCCTTTACCCATGGAGAGGCACCTCTAGGGACATTTGGAGTGGGACGATGTGTGGGTCGACCAGAAAAATAGGGAGTGGCACTGTTTTCAATTTCTAGTCCGCTTTCATTCCAGGAAACATCCAATAGCGGTTCTTTTTCAATTCCAAGAAGCTCCTCTCGTTGTCCCCGCATCCCTTTTAGAAACGATTCCATCTCCTCCGAAAAAGGTGAGTAATACCGGTTCAACAGATGCGACGATGAGAATGTGATGTCCGATGTAAAAATGAGGCGTCCACCTACCGCTTCTATCGCCTCTCGCTCGCGTGTGATGCCCCCGGTAAGATCGTCTTCTGCGAGTCGGTAGTCCGGTCCTTTTACATACACATTGGGCTTCAGCTTATCTAAAACTTCTACGGCCGTCGGCCATTGGTTAATCACCACAAAATCGACCTGACGCAAAGCTGCCAGTGCCTCTGCGCGCAACCGGGCGGTGAACGCTGGACGATGCGGACCCTTATTGACAAATTGATCTGGGGTGATGCTCACGACCAAATAGTCGGCGGCACGTCGTGCTTCCTTGAGATGTCGAATATGACCAATGTGAAGGAGATCAAATACCCCGTGACAAAGAGCGACGGTTTTGGCCCCAGTCTGAAGCTCCGCCATTACCTTGACCATCTCGTCAAGATCACGCACTCCCCGGCCTAAATCTAAGCGATCTCGTACACGCACTTCATCTCTCCTAGCAAAAGCTAGCTTGGTAGCGCACTCAGGATTTTTGGGCAAATGAGCCTGGGTGGCCGGCAGGGCATTGGCTATTAAAAAAGAACAATTGTATTTAGATCGTATACAATTGCATACATACGAGAGAGGGTCGAATGAACAGCAAGACGACGCCAATCAGCGTAAGGATCACTCCGCAAGACGCAACATTCATCGCTGAACTGGAAATTGGCGAGGCGGAGACGCCAAGTGATAAGATCCGGGCGCTGCTTAAAGAGGCCAGGGAGAGTCGCGAAAGAAACAACGAACTCAGCACCTACCTAGGACTCGTAAGAAAAGCGGTCAATCCACTCTTCGACCAAATCAAGAAGCAAGAGCTCGCCGACCACAAGCACTCAGAGCTCATCTCCTTTCTTGGAGAGTGGATAGTGAAACTCTTGAGCTACCTCGCTACGCTCGACGGATCGAAATGTGACCTTGAGCGGGTAGAAGTGGAGATCGGCACCAGACTTTTCCGCCTATTCGACTTCATTGCTCGTCGCTCTCCCCTTCAGCCGCCCAGTCTCCGGGCCCCTGCTTTTTTTGAAACTATGCTAGCGATTCAAATCAGGTCAATTTGTCGCACTTCGCTGTTGAAAGGGCGCTCTTAAATTAGGATTGGAGCAGCGCCAAAGCTCCCGTGGTTGGACGGTTGGAAAGGGACTTGTATAGGAACCTATCCGCTGCCCTGGGCGCATGCACGGCGATGACCCTCCGCATGTACGCCACCCGTAAAAAATGGCCTCTGGAACAGGTTGCGGTAGAAGTGGATCATAAAAAGGTCCATCACACAGATTGCGAGGGATGCGAGGAGGGACAAAAGGGCATCGATCAGTTCACCAGAACCGTACAAATGAAGGGCGAGCTGACGAAAGAGCAACGAGCTCGCCTCCTAGAAATCGCAAGCCGATGCCCCGTTCACCATACTCTAGCATCCGCTAGTGAGGTCATGACAACAGAGTATACAGGAGGCGTAGGAAAGGAACCGTAGCGGCCCCCCAAATCTCTGCCGCTCTTTCAGAGCTTCCTTTCTATCCCAGATACCTATGGCTCACGCCATAGGCTGGTATTCTGTCGAGCCATTCGCCTCTAATGACCGGTCCTGAGTTCCTGTCCGCCAACACCCACAAAATGCACCCATTTACGCATAAGTTTTTGTGGCGGAAATATGTAGTTTGTGCGGTGCGTGCTTTTTTTGCTGCGGCAGCAGCAGTGGCACCTAGCCCCAGGTGAAGGCGCAGCCGGAACC
>JBFIDQ010000086.1:0-10011 GCA_041603795.1 Chlamydiales bacterium | reverse complement strand
TGGGCTCCTTTGACGGTTACAAATATGTAGGTGCGTATTCTGTTGCCCTCGGCGGATTTGATGCCTTAGTATTTACTGGTGGCGTTGGAGAACATGAATCACTGATTCGCAAATCAGTCTGTGAAAGGCTCTCTACTATCGGAGTTGTTCTTGAAAGTAAAAAAAACAGAGCGGAACTAAAGGGTGAAGCCACTATTAGCAGGGATAGCAGCAAGGTAAGGGTATTAGTTGTTCCTACCAATGAGGAGCTTGAGATTGCACGCCAGACACTACCTGTGATCAAAGAAGGTAAGACCTCCCTGCCATGAAGAAACGTAAAATTAATTCGGAGCAAACATGCCCTCCATAAGTTCAAAACCGCTGAGTGAACAGCAATTGTCTGCCATTAACGCCTATTGGCGCGCAGCTAACTATTTATCCGTGGGACAAATTTACCTACTCGACAATCCCTTGCTGCAAAACCCGCTAGAGCGGGAACATGTGAAACCCCGCTTGCTTGGGCATTGGGGAACAACCCCTGGTCTAAATTTTATCTATGCACACTGCAACCGAGTAATCAAGAAGAACGATCTGGATATGATCTATATCGCGGGACCGGGACATGGCGGACCGGGGATGGTGGCCAACAGCTGGCTTGAGGGCAGCTACAGCGAGTTCTATCCGAATATCACGAGAGATTCTGATGGCATGAAGAAGCTTTTCAAACAGTTCTCTTTCCCTGGAGGTATCGGTAGCCATGTTACAGCCGAAACTCCGGGATCTATCCACGAAGGAGGAGAACTAGGCTATGCGATCTCCCATGCTTATGGGGCCGTGCTAGACAATCCAGATCTGGTGGTATGCTGTGTCGTTGGGGATGGAGAAGCTGAGACAGGTCCACTAGCCACTTCATGGCACTCAAATAAATTCATCAACCCTCGCACTGATGGTGCTGTGCTACCAATTCTTCACCTCAATGGATATAAAATAGCTAACCCAACTCTTCTTGCCCGACTGCCCCATAATGAGCTCGACAACCTATTCAAGGGATATGGTTATAAACCTTATTTTGTTGAGGGATCTGATCCATCAGAAATGCATCAAAAAATGGCAGCAACTTTCGATGTGGTTGTTGGCGAAATCAAGAATATCCAACATGAAGCACGTTCTAATGGCAATACTGAGAGACCTCTTTGGCCGCTGATTATATTACGCAGCCCAAAGGGATGGACAGGACCAAAGGAAATTGACGGTAAGAAAATGGAGGATCATTGGCGTTCCCATCAGGTGCCATTCTCCGATACGCGCAACAATCCTAAACATCTTAAACTATTAGAAGAGTGGCTGCAGAGTTATCGCCCGGAAGAACTATTTGATAAAGCTGGGAGCTTAAGAAAAGAACTTCTAGAACTAGCACCTGTTGGACAAAGGCGTATGGGTGCTAATCCACATGCAAACGGCGGGAAGCTCCTCAAAGATTTAAATATGCCTGATTTTTGCGATTATGCAGTTGATGTTTCAAAACCGGGAAATGCTTTTGCTGAGTCGACTCGCGTCATGGGTCAATTCTTACGTGATGTGATGAAACTCAACCTGGAGAGTCGTAATTTCCGCGTGATGGGGCCGGATGAGACAGCCTCTAATCGTCTAGGAGCCTTATTTGAGGTCACAGACCGAGCATGGATGGCTAAGAAGATACCAGAAGACGACCATCTTTCTCCAGATGGACGGGTTATGGAAATACTGTCTGAACATACTTGCCAAGGCTGGTTGGAGGGCTACCTACTGACGGGGCGCCACGGATTATTTTCCTGCTATGAAGCCTTCATTCATATTGTAGATTCAATGTTTAACCAGCATGCCAAATGGATAAAGGTAAGCAAGGAAGTTTCATGGAGGCGTCCTATTGCTTCACTGAATTATCTCTTAACGTCCCATGTATGGCGACAGGATCACAATGGTTTTTCCCATCAGGACCCCGGCTTCATTGATGTTGTAGTGAATAAAAAAGCTTCAATCATTCGAGTCTACTTGGCACCAGACGCCAACACTTTGCTTTATATCACCAATACCTGCCTACAGAGTCATGACTTAATAAATGTGATCATCGCCGGTAAGCAGAATCAACCGCAGTGGCTTGACATGGATGCGGC
The DNA here is from genome assembly GCA_041603795.1 of Chlamydiales bacterium. Lineage (GTDB taxonomy): Bacteria > Chlamydiota > Chlamydiia > Chlamydiales > JBFIDQ01 > JBFIDQ01. The sequence continues at coordinate 7,879 of JBFIDQ010000086.1, read as the reverse complement.
GATCAAACATTGCAGCGTGGGTATTGGTATGTGGGAATGGGCCTGCAACGATCACGACGGAGACCCTGATGTTGTAATGGCCTGCGCAGGTGACGTGCCAACCCTGGAGACACTGGCCGCTGTTGATCTGCTTCGACAGTATATCCCAGAGCTCAAGATACGAGTCATCAATGTTGTAGACCTCATGACTCTGCAGCCTAAAGAAGAACATCCGCATGGTTTAAGCGACGGAGACTTCGACTCCCTATTCACCATAAATAAGCCCGTTATTTTTGCCTTTCATGCCTACCCCTACCTTATTCATCGACTGACATATAGACGAACAAATCATAAAAATTTTCACGTAAGAGGCTATAAGGAAGAGGGAACGACTACGACTCCATTTGATATGGCTGTTCTCAATGACCTAGATCGGTTTCACCTGGTTGAGGATGTAATCGACAGGGTTCCCGCACTCGGCCATAAGGCTGGCTACTTAAGACAAGCTATGCGCGATAAACTTACAGAACATAGGCTATATATCACAGAGCACGGTGAGGACATGCCGGAAATTCGCGATTGGAGGTGGCCATATGAGTAAAGGTGCGAAAGGCAGGCTAAGGGAAAAATCTTCTCTTTAATGAATCTGCGGCAATAGGTAATGAGCTGCAGCAAAGGACTACTCCCCACTCATGAAATTGCAAAGGCACTGTTTTCAAAGCTAGGGCAAGAGGTGGCAGGTAGATAGCCGCTATAAACAAAAGAACACATATTGCCAGAGCTCCCCAAACGTGCGGATTGGATACAACATGGTTTATCCGCAAGGATGAATTTGGCCTACGCATATTAAACACGTGTAATAGCTGGCTACAAGCAAGAGTTAAAAAGGAGATTGTAATCACTAGCTGTTGCTCCACTTGCAAGATTCTCTGAGCAACCCATAGAGCAAGTAAAGTGGAAAAGGTTAGGAAAACGGCATGTATAATGATTTCTTTCCAAATCTCAGGTGTTAAAATATCCTCTTTAGGAGGTCTAGGAGGCTGTTGCAGTTCCTGTCCGTCCCCCTCCCCAGCTCCCAGAGCGAGGGCTGGAAAAACATCCGTGATCATGTTCAAAAAAAGAATCTGCATCGGGAGAATTGGCAGAGGAATATTACCAATCGAGGCAAGAAAAATAACGAGAATTTCCGCTAGATTACAGGAGAGAAGATAACGCACAAAATCGCGGATATTATCAAAAATCACGCGTCCTTCAGAAACTGCTGAAATAATCGTTTGAAAAGCATCATCAAGCAAAATAATATCTGCAGATTCCCTAGCGACTTCGGTACCACGTTTACCCATTGCGATACCAACATCAGCTTTTTTAAGTGCCGGAGCGTCATTTACTCCATCCCCCGTCATTGCCACGATTTCTCCCTTCTGTTGATGCCATTCGATCAGATCCAGCTTATTCTTAGGGGTTACTCGTGCTATTACATTGCTGGTTAGAACTTTTTCTTTATCTGTCAAAAAATCTTGACCTATAGCAGGTTGGGTTGCATTATCTGCCAAACCTAGAGTACGGGCGACATGCAAAGCGGTAGAGGCCTGATCACCAGTGACCAGTACCACACGAATTCCAGCTTTTTTACACTGTTCAATTGTCTTCGAAACTCCTGAACGTGGTGGATCGTAAAGGGCCACTAAGCCAAGAAATCTTAACTTTTCAAATGGAGGCTCCTCGAGATTATTGATAATTTTCTCAGCAAAACCTAAAACACGAAATCCTTCAGAAGCCAGCTTTTGATTTTTAGCTTCCCATTTCATCCTATCCTTTTTATCTAGAGATAACTCAAATAGAGCTTCTGGAGCGCCTTTCACAGCAACAAGGATCTTTCCATCAGGGGCTTTGTGAAAGGTTGTCATTCTTTTGACAATACTATCAAATGGTTCCCGCTGAAGTTCAGGGTATTGCTTTCGTAAAGATAAAGAATCAACGCCGTGTTCTCTACAAGCTGTAAGCAGTGCAGCTTCAGTTGGCTCCCCATGAATTATTGTGCCATCATCGACGGCATTACTACAGAGCGCTGCGACACGCAACACTGAAAATATTTTCGAGTCTGGAGAAAGATTCTCTATAGGCCATGAACCTTCAGGACTACGTTCTATCTCTCCATCGGGATAGGCAATATGCACAGCGGTCATTTTGCTCTCTGTTAGCGTACCGGTCTTATCCGTACAAATGATTGTCGTGCTTCCAAGGGCTTCAACTGCAGACAACTCCCTTACCAAGCTATTACGCCGAGCCATCCTATGCAACCCTCTAGATAGGGCAATTGTCGCAACAATAGGCAGCCCTTCTGGTATAGCTGCCACTGCTAGGGCAATGCCCATCTCTATCATTAAAAAAAGTGGATAATTTCGTAGAACTCCAAGAATAACAATAATCGTAGCAATAAGAGTTATCCACCCAATCAACTGAGTTCCAAGAAGGTCAAGTCGTTTTTCGAGTGGTGTTCCTTTCTCCTCCGCTTCCTCGACTAATGCTGTGATTTTTCCTAGCTCTGTCTCCATACCAGTTGCTGTAATAACAGCCTTTCCACTTCCGGCAGTAATCGTGCACCCTTTGTAAACCATGCTTGCGCGCTCGGCCAGCGGAGACCCTTCTGCAACTGGATCAACTTGCTTTTTACAAGGGAGAGATTCTCCCGTTAGCACAGACTCATCACTTTCTAGTCGTTCTGGCGTCAATATGCGCATGTCTGCGGCAATACGATCTCCCTCTTCAATAAGTACAACATCACCAATAACCAGTTGTTGTGCTGGTAATTGCTTAATACGCCCTTGCCGCAACACCTTAGCTTTGAGTTGTCCCAAGCGAATCAAGGCCTCCATAGATCGAACACCACTTTGTTCAATAAAGAAGCCAATAAATGTGTTAATTATCAAGACTGCAAGCACAGCAGTTCCTTCAATTATTTCTCCAAAAGCAAAGGCCAACACTGCTGCTACAGCCAGTAATAGAACAACTGAACTACGAAGTTGCCTTAGTAAAATTTGCCATAGGCTGGTTTTGCGTCTCTGCTTTAGTGTATTCTGTCCATATTTCTTTAATCTCTGAGCAGCTTCTCGCGAAGTAAGGCCTTCGCTACTTGTGTCAAGCAACTGCAAGACGCTATCAACAGAGTTGTAATAGGCTGCTTCCTGTGATAATTGTGCTGATTTAAATTCCATTTATACACCCTTGAGACACGCTAGATATGTAAGTTTGGCAGAAAGATCCATCATCTCCTCACTCTTCCACTACTGCTTGCATACGTAGACGAAGCTGTTTTTCTATCTCGGTAACAACGAAAAAGACCACGCCGATGCCGAGAATAAGCAAGTTGTCAAGAAGTGACATCGCCTCTGTATGAAATATTTTCTGCAACGGTGACAGATAGGTAATGGCAAATTGTGCAATAGTAACGGTCCCCACTGATAGCCAGACCACCTTTGTTCCAAGCAGAGTCTTCCAGCTCATCGAGCTCCCATGGAGATTACGAATAAAGAATAGATGGAAAATTTCCAACACAACCAGCATGTTAACTGCAAGCGTACGACCTAACTCGACTGAATAGCCTCGATCGACAGCGTAAAAATAAATACCGAAAACACTACTTAAGATCAGAAAGGAAACAATGGCGCAATGCCACGCCAGTTCTCTAGTAAGCAGAGGTTCATGACGTGGATGCGGTGGGCGCCGCATGACATTTTCCTCCGGCGGTTCAAAGGCAAATACCAACCCGAGAGACACTCCAGTAATTAGGTTAACCCATAGAATTTGGATGGGAGTGATAGGTAATGTCATATGAAACAGCAGCGCTACGAGAATAGTCATAGCTTCACCCATATTAGTGGGAAGAGTCCAACTGATGGCCTTCTTTATATTATCGTAAACAGTACGCCCCTCTCGCACGGCAGCTGCAATTGAGGCAAAATTGTCATCTGCTAGGACCACCTCGCCAGCCTCCTTTGCCACTTCGCTACCCTTTTTCCCCATTGCTATCCCAACGTCGGCACGTTTAAGTGCGGGTGCATCATTCACTCCATCCCCTGTCATGGCAACTGTCATCCCGCGTGATTGCAAGGCGATAACTAATCTCAACTTATGCTCTGGACTAGTACGAGCAAAAATATTGGTTTCAAATACAGCTGCTTTTAGGGCGACGTCATCCATAGTATCTAAGTCAGCTCCCGTTAGAACCTTGTCTGGATTTTGCAGGCCAAACAATCGCCCGATAGCAATTGCGGTACCTACATGGTCGCCAGTGATCATTTTCACACTGATGCCCGCTCCCTGACACTCAGCTACAGCAGCAAGAGCTTGCACGGAAGGGGGGTCAAATAAACCGACCACACCAAGAAAGGTCAAAGCCCCTTTAACATCCGTATGTTCAAGTACAGTATGCTCCGGCTTTACTTCTCTGACCGCCAAAGCCAAGACTCGTTGACCTTGCGCAGCAATACCTTCAATTTTTTCTCTCCAGTCGTCCTTATCTAAGGGTTCAGTAGATCCATTTTCAGACCGCTGTACATTACACATGCTGAGTATTTGTTCTGGCGCCCCTTTAACGAAAATTTGGGCATGTTGCTCGTGGTTATGGTGTAGAGCAGCCATAAAACGATGCTGAAAATCAAAGGCAATTGTGTCAGTACGTGTCCATGTTTTTCTTTGCTCTCGAAATGCAACACCCACTTTTCCTGCAAAACTGAGCAATGCCCCCTCCATAGGGTCGCCTTTGACATCCCAGGCTCCATCCTGCTCACGCAATGAACTATCGTTACACAAGGCTGCCGCTAACCCAATCTCTGTTAACGCGGGTTGATTTTCACCGTTTACACTACGGTCTTGTAATTTCACTTCCCCAACCGGAGCATAGTCCATCCCTTCAACGGTGAAGACGTTCCTAGGTGTCACCACTGAAGCTACAGTCATTTCATTGCGTGTAAGCGTTCCTGTTTTATCCGTACAAATTACTGATACAGAGCCTAAGGTCTCAATTGCGGGGAGGCGTCGAATAATGGCGTTACGCTTGGCCATTTCCTGCACCCCGACTGCAAGTGTAATCGTCAATACGGCAGGTAGGCCTTCAGGAATAGCAGCTACTGAAATAGCCACCACTGCCATGAATACATCCGTAAAGGTGTAAAACTCTACAAAATACCCAAAGGTAAGAAGAACGGCAGCGACCAACAAAACCATGACGGTCAACCACTTGGAAAATAGATCCATTTGCTCAACTAAAGGGGTGGTGAGCGTTTCAACCTTAGAAAGCAAACCTCCAACTCGACCAATTTCCGTTTTAGCACCTGTAGCGACTACGACTCCCCTTCCCTGCCCATTGGTAACCAGGGTGCCGCTGAATGCCAAACATGAGCGATCCCCCAATGCTGCATCAGAGGCGACCGGATTTTTGTGTTTTTCTACCGGTATTGATTCGCCGGTAAGGATCGCTTCTTTAATGGAAAGTCCATGCGCTTGCAAAAGTCTTAGGTCGGCCGGAACTTTATCTCCAGCCTCTAGCAAGACAATATCACCTGGAACAAGGGACTCTCCTTCTACGCTATGCCGCTCTCCATCACGCAGAACAGAAGCGCTAGGACTAAGCATCAAACGTAGAGCTTCAATTGCTTTTTCCGCTTTACCCTCCTGTATAAACCCAATGATAGCATTGACGACGACTACAGCGAGAATAACGAAAGTATCGATCCAGTGATCTAACATCGCCGTTATAACAGCGGATCCTAAAAGCACATAGATCAAAAGATTGTGAAACTGAAGAAGAAAACGAAAGAAAGCGTTTTTTCTGGGGGGGCTTGGCAAGCGATTTGGACCGTAAATTTGAAGCCGTTCCAGTGCCTCGTTTTCACTTAGTCCTGTTATTGTTGCCTTGAGATCGGTAAGGATTATTTCAGACGGCTGCTCATGCCAGGTTGTCCTCTCTTCTTTCACACCTGTTTTTTGCACAAACGCCCCCTGCTATTAAATTGGATTTGCAGGGTAACGAGCTATAGCCTAATTTTTTAAACAAAGAGTTACCCTAAAATGCATGTAAAAAACACACTAATTATCATCCTCTTTGATCCAAACCAAAAACTTTTCCTTCATCTTGTTTAGCACCGGAACTCTCTCAGACTCTTCCAAGTCCGCTAGAAGATTAACACCTGAGTATTCAGAGTTAGCAAACCTTTTTCTCTCGGAAAGAAAAGTTTCAAAATCATCTTGAGAATATCCCTGTTTGTGGAGTTCATCCAACACTCTATCATATTCCACTTGAAGAAATGCAAATTCCAGCCTCTCCTGAGCCTCACCAATAATTGCAGTATATATTTCCAATCGTATTTTTTTACAAGATTTAGATTTAATTATAATTTTATACCCAAATATACCCATTCCAGTAAAAAGACATAGAATTCTTTTTAAAATTCCAACCTTTCGAACTTCTACCAGGTAGTCGGTGAGAGGGTTGTTTTTGAGTTCCCGGCCTAAAGTGTGTTTTGAAACGAGTCCAGCGCTGTCAATGGCTTTTCTAACCCAATTGGGACTTTTCCCATTAATACGGGTAAAAAACCATTGCTCAAATTCTTTATATTTCGCAGACTGGGTTGAGCGAAATAGATTCATATCTTCACCTCTACGTTTTCAGACATTTAAATTTTTTTGACAGCAGAGAGCATTCTAAGGAAACCAGCCGTCAATTTTAGGTAGAGGGTTCGATTTTTGCTCTAGAACTTAACCAGATACTAGCGCATTCCTTGCTCACCATCCCAACACCAATTGCAATAGATATCGGAATAAATGGAATTTTATTTAGCTCTAACCCGAAAATCAACCTAGAACCTACGATTATTCGATAGAGTCCGTATTCTTGTGTAAAAACGAGACGCGCCAGGCAACTTAGACTAGTGAGTCCCCCAGCGTTCTGAATTGGCTGCCAGACCGCCAACGCAGAGAACGGCTCTGAGTGGAAAGAGTTTCTCAAGGGCTTGATTGATCGGGGGTTAAACAGCCCCTCGCTTGTAGTATCTGACGATCATTCAGGTCTCACCGCGGCCATACCGGAACCTGTTGGCAGCGCTGTCAGGTGCATTATATGAGAAATCATACCGCCAAGCTCAAGAAGACGGAGATGGGTGAGCTGCCCCCAATGCTAAGCAGGGTCTTTGAGGCTAAGCATAAAGAGGAGGCTCTGGAGCGAGTTAAGGAGCTTAGCTCAAAACTCTATGAGATGAAGAGAGGTGAAGTCGCCGACTGGCTTGAGAGTAGTATAGAAGACACCCTGAACGTCTATAGCATCCCGGAAGGCCATCGAAGAAAGGTCAAGTCGTCGAACGTTCTTGAGCGCTTCAATCGAGAGCTTAGACGTAGGACTCGAATAGTCGGAATCTTTCCGAACGCCAAATCTTGTGAAAGGCTTCTGACAGCCATGTGTCAGGAGAGTTCGGCACAATGGGAGCAGAAGAAGTATCTGAACTTTTAGAACGAAGCATAAAAAAACTAGGAATTAAGAGAGAGCAGCGCTAGACGACGCAATTTACACACGAATTTGGACTTGACTTTTGCATCATCGTGATAGAGCTCTTGAATTAAAACGATTAATCGTATCACATTGCCAAGTAGGAATCATGTATTTCCTTCAGCATCTTCGTACCCGTCCTTATTGCCGACATTGAGCAGTTTGCCTAATTGAGTTTCTGATTTATCTTAGTCCCTTCTCAAACCCGAAAGGACTGACGATGGAAGTGACTACAGAAAGATTGGACCACCTTGGAATTATTGCAGGCGTGATTGAGGAGGTTGGATTGGTCGAGTTAATTGATAAACGTCTTCCAAGGCATGTGAAGGAGGAAATCAGTACAGGGGAGGCTGTTGCCGG
>JBFIDQ010000085.1:0-10074 GCA_041603795.1 Chlamydiales bacterium | reverse complement strand
GGCCCGCCGGCGCTGCTCCCGCAGCGCGGATTTTACTACCCCAATACCCCGGGTTCCGGCTGCGCCTCCACCCGAGGCTAGATGCCGTTGCTGCTGCCGCAGCAAAAAAACCCGCACTGCACAAACAATGACTACTCGATGCCTCACTGCGCCAAGGCCCACAAAGTGGGAATACGGCCGTTAGATTTTAGTTCATGGGTTGAATTTTATCTTTAATTCAATTAATATATTTATATATGACCTGGGAGTTTTAAGATGGGACTAGATAGCATTAGTGGAGATCGAGGGTTTAGCTCTATCGGAAAAATCCAACAGGGAACGCCTCAGAATGCAGAGGGCGTTGCTCGTGAGATGGATAAGACTTCTACGGCTGTCGGAAAAGTACTGAAATTCGAAGGCCATGGAAGGGGGCTCGCTGGGAAAACAGGTTCATTTGGGAAAGCGGGCAATAAGGTTGGCCCTGATTCCAATACCGTGAAGCAGATGGTAACCAGTGCGAAAACCCAAGGCGCCCCTCGGAGTCTAGATAAACTGGAAGAGGCTTTGAAGAACGACGTTAAGCATGAGAATATTCAGTCGCCGTCTCGTAAAAGCGAAGTTGCAGGCCGTTTAGGAACATTCTTAAAAGGGCTTAGCGTTGAAGAAACACGAAGCCTTTCCAAGTCAAGTAAGCTAGATGTTCTGATGAGTCGAGTCGCTGGCGGGTACCCGGATGTCTTTGCGAAAGAGTTATCGGCGGAACAGCTGGGAGTTCTCTCGGAAAACTCCGATCTACATGTCGATTTGACGTCCGTCATAGGCGAACTAAAGCCTGAGAAGATGGAGGGAGGTAAGGACGAGGTCTATGCCAAGTTAAAGGCAATAACGCCGAATGCGTCTATAAAACTTGAGATTCCTCTATCGACTATGGGAACAAGATTGCCTTCAGAACAGAAAAAAGAGTTGACCACAGTTAGAAACGAGGTGATAAAGGAAAGGAAAAAAGCACAAAGAGCCGCTATTAAAAAGAGGGCTGCGGCAAGAGCAGCCGCCGGTGCTTCTCCCCTGAAAAAAGCTAAAGCAACTCCTCCTCCTCCTCCCAAGCTGTCGGCTTGGAAGGTGCGAGCGGCGAAAAGGAAGGCTGCGGACGCGGAACTTGCGGTAAAGCGAGCTGAGGCAGAGAAGGCTGAAGCTGCGCGGAAAGCCAGCGAGCCCGTGCTCACAGTTGACGCGTTGATCACCACATTGGGGTCTCTTGAAGCCATGTCGGATCCCGAAGGGACTCAGGATAAGCTGCACCATTTTGTTACAAATGGCGGAGACGTAGAGGCTTTTGTTTCAGCTCTTGGGTCGGATTCGACAGGAGCTTTGGGGAAACTATGGAAGCTTGAGGGAAAGGTGATTTTTTCAGAGAGCAAAAGCTCGGAGAAACAAACAAGACTAGGCCCCTTGCTCAAACATATGACTCCGGCGCAGTTGACGGCCTCTGCGAAAATACAGGATTTTCGCACTCTCGCGGGGCAGACCTCCAGCGGACAAACTGGAGGAATAACGAAAACGATTGTGGACAGCGTTACTCCGGAACAGTTGGGAGCAATTGTTGCGGGACTCAATGACGAGGAAAGTGTCGGGGTTGTAAAGGACTTGCTTACCCGACTTACCAAAGAGGATAAAAGGTTTGAAGAAAAAATTACAAATGTAGCTAGAAATAAATCACAATTTTGTCGGATTTCGAAGAAAACAAAGGATGAATTCGAGCTTAAAATTGCAAGACTCCCTTCCTCTTTAAAGAAAGAGCTGAAAAAATTATGGAATAAGTGAGAGTCATCGTCTCAGTCCTACTTACGCCCCGCGCGGCCACAGACTTTGATTTTTCAGCTAGAGATTTTCGAGCCTGGTTAGGCGTTTGATCTCACCGACTCATTAGAGTCCGCTAAGATCTCCACGCTACGCCAAGCGACAGAAAATTCGATACGCCATCGTTCTATGCCGTTCCTTCAGAACTCAATCTCTTTTTATAGCCACCTAGGGCTCACGCCCTCGGCTAACATCTGCCTAGACTTCGTCCCTAAACTTTAGCAACATCTTTTTTTTAGAAATCTGAGTACTTACAATAGTTCAATGCGTCTAGTTGTACATTTCCACCAAAAGTCAATGAATAAAATCTTTATTTGGCAAACAGCTGTTTATGTGTCAATATTTTTTTTATGCAAGCAATAAAAGAGATTGCGGATATAATGAGCTCTGTAATTACTACCCAGAGTCCAATGGTAATACGTCAATATAGCAATAGTTCGGTAGTCGGTGGAACGGTGTGCGCGATGGCGGGCGCTGCTTTTGCAGCCTGCCTCTATGGCGCCTACAGAATGTGGACGGCATTGGTGGCAAAAACCACCGAAGATAAGACAGTTATAAAAATACATATTACGGTCATTGTCGATAAAGTGTTTTTGCCGGGGCAAGCATTCATTGCCACTAGAGCAAGAGCGGAAGGCGAGGGTATGTTACCGGTTGGTCAAAGCCTAAGAGGTGACCATGCAGTCCCAGCTGAAGAAGGTGAATTCTCTACTGATGAAGGTGAACCCCCTATTGTAGAGCATCCTTAGGAGCAGGGATCTTGAGTATAGATTTGAGGGAATCTCAGGTCCTGGTCAGGTCGTCTCGGCGGTAGGTTGGTAGACAGGATGCACGGTGAATCCTTGCTCTTTGATGGCAAAAATGACCTGCATGATGGGTTCCCATTGCGCCTTACTATCGATTTTAAGAAGCACCTTGGTCTGACTCTTTTCTCTGGGTAGGATGCCTCGAGCATACTGACGAGAGAGCTCTTCGCCGATTTCCTCGGCCGTAGCCATTTGGTAGTCACGGAGCTCCGTTACCCACTTGTAGTCCCCTTCATCCGTCACCGAAACCGTCACCACCTTCAGTTCTTCCACGGACTCCGCAGCCGACACGCCAGTGGGGCGCTCGTCGAGTTTGACGAGTTCGATCTCGGTGTCGTTTGTGGTGATTCTTGAAACCGCTAGCACTGCAAAAAAGACGACCATGAGAAAGAGGAAGTCAATCATCGGAGCGAGATTGAATCCTTTATTGCCCTGCAGCTCTTCTTCGGGAAGAAAACTCATCGCCTATACTCCTGCTTCGTTTTCCACCATATTCACTAGGGAGCGAGCTTCATTCTCGACGGTGTTCATCAGTCGAGTGATGTGCATCTTGAGCGTCGTCTGAAAGACCATGGCCAGGATCGCTACAATGAGTCCGGCTACCGTAGTGCCGATTGCAATGCCGAGTCCGTCGAAAATCTGCGTGAGACTCTCCATGGTGCGATCCGCGTCGTAAAAAGCGAAGAACATTCCGAGGACCGTTCCAAGGAGTCCGAACATCGGAGCCACAATGACAACGTCGCTTAGCAGAGACACTCGCTGCCATAGATTCATAGCTGAGCGGCGTCCCTCTGCCTGCATGGATTCCATCATCACCTGACTCCCATGGCGGCGGGAGGAAAGGCCCGTGGCAATGATCTTGCTAGAAAAATTGTCCCCTTCCTCACAGGTCTTTAGAGCCGCCTCGAATCGCTTTTGTGCAATCTGCTCACGTAGCGTATTCACGAATGCCTCAGGAATCATTTCAGACTTCTTCAAAGTCAACAGGCTGTATATCCACGTAACGAACGACCCCACTGACATGATCAAGAGAATCGTATAGATCGTCGGCGATCCGGCAAAGACCTTACCCAGATCGAGTGTCGCAGTGCCCGCCTGCGTGGGTTCCGCTGCAAACGCGGTTGACGCCATGGCGAAGGGAAGGAGATAGAGAAACGATTTCATAAGTTATCCTCGTTTTGCTTCTAAAAGCTGAGGAATCACCAAAGGGGTGCCTACAGCCACGTTTTTTGTGTCGGCTACCGACTCTTGGTTTGCATTGTAGATATCCGTCCAGTACTTGGCAGCGCCGTAGTAGCGCATCGCAATGCCGGAAAGAGTTTCACCGCGAGAGACGATGTGGATTCTTGTGCCCTCATTCGAAACCTGCCTTGCAACCTGCCTGCTTGGGCTGGCCGGTGAGGTGATCGCTGGACGTGATGGCGTTTGGCGCTGTGCGGTCGCTGTTTGACTCGTACGGCGTTGCTTAAGAAGAGCGTCGTATTCACGGCGGATCTTATACAACTCACTTGCCATGGCAGTACGGGAGTTCTCAATAGTTGCGAGCATCGACTTCTGCTCTTCAATCTGTCGTCTGAAAGCAGCAAACTCCGCCTCCTTCACCTCGCGCTTCGCCTTTTCACCCTGGTAGAGCTCCTGAAACTGCTCCATCGCCACGATTTTATCCATCAGCGACGCCTTCTCATCGAGGAGACCATTGCGTTCGTTCTTTAACTTGTCTAACTTCTGTTCGCCTTGAGCCAAGGTGTTAAGCATTTCGGAGGTTTCTGCCTCAGCAGTAGTCTGGCTTCTAATCTTCTCGTTTAGCAGCTCATTTTCCTCCTCTAAACGTGACTGCGCCGCTAGAAGAGTATCGATGCGCTCTTTGTAGTCTGTAAAGTCAGATTGGCGATTCGTTTGCTTGGCGGCTAGCTCCTGCGAGACCCGGTCCACTTGCGCAAGCGCGCCATTTAGCTCTTCCTTCAGAGCTCGAGTCACCTCTTGCTCGCTTGCGAGCGCTTCCTTGGTGGCTGAATCAGCACCTTTCGTCAGAGCTTCCCGTAGCTCCTCCTTGAGAATGCGGTTGCGCTTCTGCTCCTGCTGTAGCTTGCTCTCCACGCTTGCTAGCTCAGCATCGCTCTGAGAGCTCGTATCGTTCTGTTTTGTCTGGTGCAGCTGTGCGACGACGGCCCGGTTGCGACCCATTTGCTCGTTGAGTTGTGTCGTCAGCTCACGTACACGTTCCGCTAGCTCGTGACGCATCGCTATTTGCTTGTCTTGGTCCCTTTCATAGGACTGGGAGAGCTCGTCCAGTTTGCTGGTGAGCTGCCCTTCGAGCTTGCGGTAGCGCTCAGCGTAATCACGGTTGGTCGCGCGAGTCGACTGTAAAATATCGTCTTTCTCGGCGAGAGTTGCCGTGAGACGGGTAACTTCACGCTCAAGTTTTCTGACTTGTCCCAGGTCGCGAGGTGAACCCTTTTTTCCTGGGGATGCGCTCAAGCGCTCTTCTAGAGCCTGTACGGTCAGTTCTAAATCGTCTACCGACGCTTCGCGTTGTTTTAGTTTCTTGCTGAGATCAGCCGTATGCTGACTTAGTTGGCGATTTTCTCTCGTTTTCTCCGCCATCTCCTGCATTAAATCTTGTACCCCAGGTCCGCTGTTTGGGCGGTCATCCATTCGGGCCATCTGCAACTCTTCCGTAAGGCGCTGCAGCTTCTTTTCCTTCATAGCCACCTGCTCCTTGAGTGCCATCACCCACGAAGCGTTGTCGGTTGAATCCCCTTCTTCCACCACAGAAGCTAGAACTTCCGGTTGTGGAGTAGGCTGACCCCCGATCATCTGAAAAATAACGAATAGCACGAGTGAGCAGGTCGCTCCTGACAGAGCAAGGGCGAGCTTACGCTCCCTTGATCGTCGCGATTGTGAAGTCACCTGAGTGAGCGCATCTTTTTCGTCGGCTACCAGCTTTTCCATACCTTCCTCGCGTGCCGCCATGGTGAGTGCTAGCGTGTGTGGCGTCGATGCCGTTAGCGAGCAGCGTTCTAGAATGCTTACTACGGCTTCTTCAGGGACCGCCCCGACCTCGCGAATGGTTTCCTCCGTGGCTTGTGCGATCATGCCGTACGAGGACGCCACATAGCGCTCAAACGTGCCCGGAGAGTGTGTTAGGTAGTGCACCTGAACCTCTTCGCCCGTTCCGATTGCATTGTGCAACGACAGATGACGTTCCTCCGCGCTCATGAGTCCGTCAACACGCGGCGTTTGCGGATCAACAAAAAGTGGATTGGATTGACCTGGCCGTATGGCATAGAGAATCGCGTCACCGACCCCAGCCACCTGCAGCGTCTTGCCTTCAACGATTAAGATAGCGCTAACCGCCACTTCATCGTCATCCGAGCCAAAGAGCTCCAGCACGCGTTGATTCACGTACGCGAATGCACGTTGCAAGAAGTCCTGGTCGACAGTTGTACCCGCCTCTCTCGTAAAAAAATCGTGGAACGCTTGTTCCGCTAAAGCCGCAGCCGCTTGCGATCCGGTGTTTGGAGCTATGTCGTCACGCGGTGAGACAGCGTCCGTAAAGACCACATAACCGTGTTCCGCGGTTTTAGTTTGGGATTCTGAATGAATGTGGCCAGATTGAAAAAAATATCGGGTGCCGCTCAGGGTCATGCTTGACTCTCCATCTCGCTTTATCCCGAGACCTTATCAAGGTAGAGTGATTTTGGCAATTGTTGGTTGAAGGTCTTTTGGAAATCTGCTACAAGGAGCGATTACTTCTACAAAAAGGATTCGATTATGGGAGCCGTTATACAGTGGGTTACAGGTGATGCACTAGCATCTTATCTTACTAAGGAACGAGAAAAGCCGACAGGTTCGGATCCAAAACATAAAATACACCTTGTAAATGCGGAGGTCTCCGCAAAAAACCAGCTTACTACGTTGGGTGGGAGTGGATGGGACTCTGATCGTGCCTATAAGGACCTCAATACTGCAACGGATCAGTTGGTTGATAAGGCTATGGAGGTCGCTAATGATCGACTGACGACGGAGCCCAAGGAAGAATACGTTTCCAATCGCTCTTTCGCCGCGACTCTCATTAAGATTCCAATTCAAGCAGCCGCCATTGTCGGAGCCACGGCCCTCGTAGCCCTGGTTGCTGATAAGGCGGCAGGGAGGCAGTTGCCACCTACCGCGAGGCAGGCAGCATGGGCTGCTTGGGGTGTTCCAAAATTAATCGAAGTGGGAGTTTGTGCCCATAATCTTTATCAGACGAATCAGCGAGTTCATAAGATTTGTACGGATATTCAGAGTGAGGTGGTGACACAGATTGCTAAGCTTTCCGAGAATTTACTTCCCCTGACGGCTCTTAGCACAGAGGATCGTCAATATCTACTACTCGAAGTGGGAAATATTTTAGCGCCGGCCTTTCGCGAACTTGTCATTATGCATTTGAAGTAATCCCTGGAGAATCTATGTCTGGATCATTTTCCCTCATGAGTTGGTTGACTGCACTGCCTCCGGCTCAACCGGCTGCCCGAGAGCTAAAGGGGGCGCCTGGGCTCTCATTGCCGCCATTGCCGCCGGGTAAGTATCTACGGGGGGAGCTTCTGGGTCAGGGTGCGTATTCAAAGGTCTTTCGGGCGGTAGATGTGTTAAAGGGGGAGGAAGTGGCCCTTAAACACTTGTACTCCAAGAAGGGTCAGACGGGGAAGGTAGAGTTCGATGTAGTGCAGAGGGTGATGGCCGTCCACAAGAAGATTGTTCCTGGTGAACAGGTCATTACTCCAGTTTTGGACCGCTGTTACAGCAGGCGCTGGCAAGCTTATCAGCTGGTTTTTCCGTTAAGGGGGAAGAGTCTACATACCATCATGAAAATGCGATTGTGTGATGGAAGGGGTGGTCTCCCTCTGAAGGCTATTGCTTTGATTGGGCGACAAATCGCTACAGCCCTGCATGTGACCCACACTGCGGGCGTTATTCACGCCGATCTCGCCCCAAAGAACGTCCTGGTATCTGATGCTCATGCACTTAAGGTTGAGGTGGCGGATTTTGGCTCCGCTATCGTCGACCCCGAAAAGAGTGAGCCAGTGGACTACGTGACAACACGGTGGTACCGAGCTCCTGAGGTTCTCTATGCGGTTGCCAAACCTCCAACTCCTGCGCTCGATGTTTGGTCGTTTGGTATTTTGCTGCTGACCCTTTATCAGGGAGTGAGCCCCTTTAAAGAGGAATCGGCTGAAAAAATGATGCTTGCTCTAGGGCGGGTTTTGGGTCCGCCGCCAAAAGAGTTTTACAAAGAAGGTGGGTTAGCAACTCTCCTTGCGATTGAAATAATTAAAGTTGAAGGCGAACGGTTGCCACTTGCTTCATGGGTTGTCCGTTCCAAAAGTACCGAAAAGTCGAATTTAGATCGGCTGCCTGTTTTTTTCGATCTAATCGATAAAATTCTTGTTTATGAACCGGAAAAGCGCATCCTCGTAAGGGAGATTCTGGCTCACCCTTTCTTTGGTGTTGGTAAATAAAAATTTTCCACTGTTGAAAATGGATCTATTGCGGTAAAATGGACGAAAACAGAGGTGGACGGATCATGAACATTACGGTAATAGGTACGGGCTATGTAGGGCTGGTTACAGGGACCTGTTTTGCGGAAATGGGACACCATGTTCTCTGTCTTGATATAGACCAGGAAAAAATCGATCAGCTCAACAATGGTCATATTCCGATTTATGAACCGGGTCTTGCGGAGATGGTCAAGCGGAACGCCGAAGCGGGACGTCTACAGTTCACCACGGATTACCAAAAGAGTGTTGACCATGCCACCATCTGCATGATTGCCGTAGCTACCCCGCCCGGCGAAGATGGTTCATGCGACCTCCAGCACGTGAAAGCGGTTGTTAGCGAGATCGTGAATCGGATGACCGACTACCGCATTTTTGTTACAAAGTCCACTGTGCCAGTGGGGACCGCAGCAAACCTACGCGTGTACATCAATGAGTGCCTCGCAGAAGCTAAAAAGGATCTCCCATTCGACATCGTTTCGAACCCCGAATTTTTGAAGGAAGGTGACGCCGTTCAAGACTTTCTTAAGCCAGATCGGGTGGTCATCGGATCCGACAATCCAAAGGCTGCAGCCTTCGTCAAGGAGCTGTATTCTTCCTTTACGTTTAGTCAAGAGCGCATTTTTCTCATGGACATCCTTTCGGCAGAGCTCACGAAGTATGCCGCCAATGCCATGCTTGCCACGCGCATTTCCTTTATGAACGAGCTGGCAGGTTTGTGTGAACTTACGGGTGCAGATATCAATCAGATTCGCAGAGGAATGGGAGCTGATGAGCGTATCGGACCGAAGTATCTGTATGCTGGTGCTGGGTTCGGCGGCTCCTGTTTTCCAAAGGACCTTCGCGCCTTGGAAGCTCTCGCTTTGAGTCTAGACTATCCCCCTGCCATGATCAACGCAGTTCACGAGGTCAACGACCGCCAAAAGCAGCTGTTGGGAAAGAAAATCACGAGCTACTTTGGCTCACGTGGCGGCCTAAAGGATAAAACCATCGCCGTTTGGGGTCTCTCCTTCAAGCCTGATACCGACGACATGCGTGAGGCCCCTGCTCTCACATTAATCGGTCAGCTTCTGCGTGAAGGGGCCAAAGTGCGCCTGTTTGATCCCGTAGCAATGGAAGAGGCACAAAAGGTTCTTCCCGAAAACAGTGCCATCACTTGGTGTGGTAGCGAAATAGAAGCTGCGGAAGGGGTAGATGCAATCGCTCTGGTAACAGAGTGGAGACAGTTTCGCTCGGTTGACTTCAGTGAAGTCTTAGAAAAAATGAGCGGAAAGGCGTTCTTTGATGGTCGCAATCAGTACTCCATACAAGAGATGGCAAAACTAGGTGTCGACTACATATGCATTGGACGCCCTTTTACGGCTCCGCTAGAAAGTAATCGACTTATTCAGGCCTAAATGAAGCCTCTTGGCATACCCTGCGTGGCATAGTCCACAAATTGTACTTAGCGAAAAATTAACGGTTGGTGTACGTGCACTCTTCATCACAAGTACATGGAGAAAAAACGTTATGCAAAAATCAAATGCTGTGAGTGTGTCGATTGCACCACAAGAGTTCGAGACATCGAACCTCGAGGCGGAGTCTCAAGAGGTTTCATCGTCTGGTCGCAGCTGGAGAAATCTTACTGGCTGCCAACTATCTTCCAATGCCAGGCACGTAAGCCTCGGTCTTTTTGCGATGGGTTTGATGCTTGCCGCGGTATGTATATCGCCTATATTAGATAGTTTTGAAACTCAGAAGCCGGGCTTTAAGTGCTCAGGTTTCACAAAAAAATTTCTTGCCGAAGTTTAGGGGCGAAGTCCCGGCAGATGTTAGCCTAGGGCGTGAGCCCTAGGTGGCTGTAAATGAATGGATTAGCCCCAACGGGGCGGCACAATTTGTCGTTGTGAGCATTG
>JBFIDQ010000084.1:0-10123 GCA_041603795.1 Chlamydiales bacterium | reverse complement strand
CCCTATTTTCCTCGAGTTTGATTTTTCTCCCAGCAAGGCATTTCATGTCGAAATGCGGCTGTGCAATCAACATGAGGGCCCTGTCATGTCGACGCTGTAGACATAACAATCTATCATGTCGAAAATATCAATATCTTTAGACATGAGGCTATGGTCATGTTTACCCAATCGACATGACTCGTGTGTCATGTCGATAAAAACCGATATAATCGACATGAAAGCGCCGATATGCTACAATATGAGCTAGACAGAGACCTAATCGTGGACGACATCATGGCGTACGATCCCAGACTTCCATATAACAACCTTCCAAATCTTCCTCCGAACCTCGACATAGAAACCAAGTCTATACTTAAGGCATGTATTGCCGGTCGGGCTGCATTAGCTGAGGTAAAGCAGGTGGTAAAGCGGCTTCCCAACCCATCAATGCTGATCAATACGATTCCGATCCTGGAGGCTCGAGCAAGTTCTGAAATTGAAAATATAGTAACCACTACTGACCGACTGTTTCGGTATGTTGAACATGAGTCTCGAGCCGACCCGGCTACCAAGGAGGCTCTCCGATATAGAACGGCACTCAATGAAGGCTATCAGGAACTGCGCCAGCGTCCATTCAGAATGAATTGTGCCGTGAGAATCTGCCAGACTCTCAGAGGAGTGGATCTGGATATTCGAGCTACACCAGGGACAAAACTAATCAATGAGTCGGATGGGGTGGTTATCTATACGCCCCCCGAGGGAAAGGATGTTCTGAGAGGTCTCTTGCAAAACCTTGATATCTACCTTCATGCTGAGGATGGGGTAGATCCTCTTATCAAGATGGCTGTGATGCATTATCAGTTTGAGGCCATTCATCCGTTTACGGATGGCAATGGACGCACAGGAAGAATTATGAATATTCTATATTTGCTTCAGACTGGTTTGCTAGATCTTCCTTGTCTCTACCTTAGCGGATACATTATTGAGCGTAAGAAGGCCTATTACGAACTACTGCAAGCAGTAACCAGTAAAGGCGATTGGGAAAGCTGGATTTTGTACATGGTGGAGGCTGTTGAGAAAACAGGGGCATGGACTGTACAGCAAGTTGGCTCCATTATGGATGCTTTTGAGAGGACTACTGAACAGGTGCGAAAGGAAGCTCCTGAGATCTATAGCCGAGAGTTGATAGAGATTCTCTTTACCCAGCCCTACTGTAGGATTGCTGATGTGGTCGATGCTGGAATTGCCAAGAGGCAAACAGCTTCGAAGTACCTCAGTCGTCTAGTGGAATTGGGAATCCTACACGAAAGACTTGAATGGAAAGAGAGGCTGTTTCTGAACCGGCCTCTGCTTTCAGTCCTGACAGCTAGCGATGCTGGTTTAATCTCGGGAGCTTGAACAAATGACACGCGCAATCCCACTCCCTTAAGCCGGTAGTCAGATCTGCCCGGTGATAAAACCGCTAATCAGTAGTCGATTAAACATTTTTTCGCTATGACAGACTCATGGCTGACGATGGAATGTCCATATCTTCATGGAAGTCTTTAGTAGGAGCTTCGCGTGACCCCCTTTTTTTGGTGTCCGGGGATACTGTTCTGGCTTCGAATCAGACTGACCGCGATCTGCAAACCGTTCGTGGCGAGTGGAATGGAGAGGTTGTGGAGACGGCGTTGTTTGTCGACGGTAAGCCTGCGATTCAGGTCCAATTCCTTGCGGTTGAGCGTGATTTGGATCTGGAGAATGCGTACGATCAGTTAGAGAACCTGGTTGATGCGCGAACGGCGCAGCTCAAAAGGTCAAGAGATCAGCTGCATGACGAGTTGGTGGCGCGCATTCAGGCACAAGATGAGTTGCAGCGCCGGCAGGTGCAACTGGTACACTCTAGCAAGCTTGCCGCCCTTGGACAGATGTCCGCTGGTATCACACACGAGATCAACAATCCTCTTGCTTTTGTTTCTAGCAACTTGGATGTCCTTGCCTCCTACGTCAATTCCTTTGAGAAGCTCATTCGCGCTTACCGCGTTCTGACCTTGCACCCTTCTGATGCTCAGCTGAAGGTCGTTAGGGAATTGGAGGCAGAGGAGAATGTTGACTATCTGCTTAAGGATGTGCGGGAGCTCGTGGGGGAGTCGCGTGAGGGCGCGAGGCGGGTTACAGAAATCATCAGAGGACTCAAAAGCTACTCGCGAATGGATCACCAGGAGTTGCGCGAAACCGATTTGCACGAAGGATTGGAGAGCACCCTGAAAATTCTTTCTCAGGAGCTTCGCGGTCGCGATTGTGTAGTTGAAAAGCGATATGGGGAGCTGCCGCCGGTCCGTTGCTTCCCGGGGCAAATGAATCAGGTCTTCATGAATCTCATCGTAAACGCCGCGCACTCCACCGATCGACAAGGTCGAGTTGAAATTGAGACGGCAGTTCTTGAAGATAGCGTCCAGATCAAGATCCGTGACAACGGTAGTGGGATTTCCAAGGAAAAAATCTCGCATATTTTTGATCCCTTCTATACCACCAAGGAAGAAGAGGATGGAACCGGGTTGGGTCTCTCCATTTCCGACATGATTGTCCGCCAGCACAAAGGAGAAATCCATGTGGAGAGTCAAGAGGGAGAGGGAACAACGTTTACGGTGACTATTCCAATAAACCCCGAGCCCGAGGAAACAACAGATGACGGATAAGCCGCGTGAAATTGATGTACTGATAATTGATGATGAGCCGACAGTAGCGACAGCACTCAGTCGCATGCTCCGCCTCGAAGGACTTACTGTGGAGACCGCTCAGAGTGCCGACGATGGATTACGTAGAGTCAAAGAGAGTGGCTGTAGAGTACTCATCTGCGACCAAAATATGCCAGAGATGATGGGCACGCGGTTGCTTGCCACAGCTGACGAGAATGGATTTCGCGGTAAGAAGATTTTAATGACGGGACTAGAACGCACTCCCGAAGTGGAGTATGCCGCGCGCTCGGGAATGGAAGTCTTTCATAAGCCTTGGGATACGGAGGAGTTAAAGAGTCGCGTGCAGAGGGCTCTTAAAGAGTCGAGTGCGAACCCATGACCCGCTCTTTAGCTCTGAGCACAGTCAGTAGCTATCTTCGCTATGGCATTTCCTTTCTTGTTTCGTTTCTATTGGTCCCATTTATGATACAGAAGCTGGGAACAGAGGGATTCGGACTCTGGTCCTTTCTCTTCTCCCTCCTCGGCATTTTTGGACTTGCAGATATCGGCTTTGGCGTTGGGGTTGTCAAAGTTTCGGCTGAGTGCAAAGGGGCGGGAGATCCTGAAAAACGAAATCGAACACTGTCGGCTATCTTTTTCCTCTACTTGCTTCTTGCGTCCGCTTCCGGCTTGGGCCTGTTTCTCGTGGCCACAATTTTTCCCTCTTGGGTTGCGCAATCGAGTCAGTCTGGAGAGTATGTACTAACCCTGTTTTGGCTATTAGCTCTCCGTACGGTGATCCTGCAGATTCCGCTCGGACTATTTAGAGGCGCCCTGTTTGGGGAGCAGAAGATCGTATTGGTCAATGTCATCAGCCTCCTACAAAACTTGGCATACGGTCTGATGGCCTGGCAGGTTCTTGCCAATGGTTACGGACTCGTAGCTGTGGCGGTGGCTAGTCTTATTGCCATGGTGGGTGAACACGTGCTTTATGTTGTTGCCTGCTACTGGGTGTTGCCCAATTTTCGCCTCTCCTTGGAGAGACGCCCCTTAGAGGAACTCAAGGAACTATTTTCCTTCAGTCGCCATCAATTTCTAAGTGATGTGGCCTCCATGGTTCTCCTTCAGGTTGATCTGATTCTCGTTAGAGCTCTGTTTGGTCTCCACGAGGTGGCACTGTATGCCTTAGCGCTTCGTCTTTCTACCCACGGTTACTACCTTGTGAAGCAGTTTGTTAATGTATTGGCGCCGTATGTGGCCGATGCGGTAGGGGCTGGAAGGGAAGATGAATTGAGCCAGGTGGTGTTTCGCGGTACGCGTACAGCTCTGCTGTCTGCTATCCCCATTTGGCTATCGGTGTGCTTCTTAGGAGGGCCACTGCTTTACTGTTGGACCGGACCCGATACGGTTTCGGCGTACCCGCTACTATTCATTTTGACCACATCGATGTTGATTGGCATACCCCCATTGGTGGCATCGGTTGTGCTGGCTATGAGTGGTGATCATGTTTATACATCACGTACGGCGCTTATCGGACTCCTAGCCAATTTGTGCATAAGTATTTGTCTGGGCTATTGGCTAGGGCTCGTTGGCATTGCCTTGGGCACCCTGCTGAGTAAGACGGTAATCGACTATTATCGAATTGTAGGCCGTATTCTCCAGCGCTTTCATGTGTCGCCTTGGGAGTGGTGGAGTGAAAGTATCGGTCCGTTGCTAGCCCCCTCTCTCGTCCATTTAGCCATCTTATTTCTGCTGCGCAGCTTTTGGGACCCAGTCAGTTTACTTGACGTCGCCATTCAGGGCGGCCTCGGCGCAGCCGGATTCTTTGCATTGTTCTCTCAGCGCACCCGACTCGAGCGAGCGGTCTCGGCGTAGAGAGCGGCTATTGCCGCGCCCTTTGATTCCCATGTATAGTATTTGGCTCTTTCCAAAGCAGCCGCGCTCATCTCCCGCCTTCGTTTGGGGTCACTGATGAGCTCAGAGATCGCCTCCGCCAGTCTCTTTGGCATCTGCTCCGGCGACCCCAGGGGTAGGCAGAGGCCGCACTCAGGTGTGAGGTATTCCATATAGCCGCCATAGTCGAAAACTACCGAGGGTAGGGCCTGTGCCATTGCTTCAAGCACCACAGCTCCTCCCGATTCACGGACCGCAGGAAAGCAAAAAAGGTCCGACTGTCGGTACTGTTTCACTGTCTCGTTTTGGGGAAGCCATCCGGTAAACGTGATGCGGTCTTGAAGTCCAAGCAAAGCGATTTGCTTCTCGAGAGGTTCTCGTTCCTGGCCATCTCCAACGAGGGTTAGGTGCCATGCGCCCCGCACCAAGGAAAGAGCCTCCACAAGCATGTTTAGGCCTTTTATTGGTGAAAATCGTCCAACAAAAATGAGCTTTATCGGCGAGCCACTTTCCTTTTTTGGTTCGCGGGCAAGTGTCGCTTCTGGGATGCCATTCTCTGCCATCACGCTGCACTTATCTGAAATCTTTGGGAATAGGGTCTCGAGAGTTGTCAACGTAGATTGCGTTCCTACGAGTATGCGGAACGCTTTCTGGTAGGTAGCTTGATAGCCAGGGACGTGCCTGGATAAAAAGCGAAGTGGATCAGAGAACGCGAACTCTTTCTTTTGTATCTCCTGAAACTGTGGTGGACATGGTAGGCCGCCATTTACGGGTCCAATGATAAAAGGCGTTGTCATGCACGCCTTGGCTATTTTAAACGGGTAGCGAGGAATCATCGGCGTGATGGCGTGAACAACGTCGAATTCCCCAGCTCTTACCTCCTCTTGGAACCGTGAATAGACCTTATGGTTGAACTCCAGATAGAGAGGGAACTTGAGCGCGTGCCGCATGGCCCAATTGGTCATATTGGGTAGAAGTCTGTCCGAAATGACGTTGCTGTAGAGCTGAGAGCCAGGTCGGTTGTCCATGTAATGGATGGACTCCGGAAGCGTCAGTTTTTCAAGTCCGGGGCGGTATTTCTCACGTGTGACAAGCGTCACCTCGGCAAATCGGCGAATCTGATTGAAAAGCTGGAATCCAATATAGGGTGAGCTCATGCCCCCTGGGTCGCACTCTTCAATAACGAGAAGGACTTTCGGCTTCTTCATAGCGGTCTCCGTTGTTAGCCAATCCATCACCGACCTTCTCATATGAGAATAAATTTTTCTATAACGGAATCCGTAGAAGTTCCTCAATGGTCAATGGCCGCAATTCATCGAGGTAACCGGCGCAGTGGAGCGCCTCTCCCAAAATTAATTCTGGCGGTTCGCCGCGGTCGCGACGTTCATGGATGGCTTGACTGCTGTGTCGTTTTCCAAGCTTCTCACCCTTAGGGTCGAGGAGTAAGGGGTGATGAAACCAGGAAATCGGCGCTACATTTCCCAATGCTTGCCGTAACATGAGTTGCCGTCCAGTGCAGTGAAGAATATCGTCGCCCCGCACCACAAGATTCACCCCCTGATCGTGATCGTCAACGGCGACGCAGAAATTGTACGTATAATTGCCTTTACGATCGCGGATAAGAAGGTCACCACATTGCTCTGAGGGCGTTTGGTGGCATTCTCCATGGCGCCTGTCGATAAAGGTAATTTCTTCTTGAGAAAGAGGGAAGCGAAGTCCGTGGGCCGTTTCGCTCACGAGCCCTTTGTTTCGGCACGTGCCCGGGTAGCGAAGTTCGTACGTTGGGCTGGTTTGTAGGGCTGAAATATCCTTTCGACTGCATTCACAGAAGTAACTTGGTAGCTGTTTAGCAACTTGATCGTAGCGAGCAGCCCTGTCGCTTTGGCGGTAAATGACATCTGGATGGAGTCCCAGCCATTCGAGGTCCTCATAAATGGCCTGCTCGTAATTCAGTCGGCTGCGCTGCTTATCGTGATCCTCGATACGCAAAATAATTTTAGCGCCGGATTGACGTCCAACGGCCCAAACCAGGGCGGCCGACAGGACATGGCCCAAGTGGAGGTAGCCAGTTGGTGCGGGAGCGAATCGGGTGACAAGTGAATTCATATCGCTCCATTTTACCCGATGCTTGCGATAAATTGCCGCACTTCGCTATGTCTCGCCTTTTGGACCAACTAAAAAATTTAGTAATATTATGACAGGCGTAGCTGAGATCATTGCTGGTAAGCATAGCGGATACTGGATTCAAATTGAGCTTGACGCTACGGCGTTGGACCAACGGATCACAGAACTTTTTCAGCATAGAGGGTATATTCCGGCCCCCACAATCTTGGGAAGCGCGCACTCTGACTTGCACGCAATTCAAGGCCTGGGAACTTGGCTGTGGTCATGGGTCTGGCCTACGGGCAAACAGGAGGATTGCCCAGATGCAGCTCCGCCGATCCCAGATTCCAATGCGAAACTGTCGAGTCGCCAAGTGGCGGTCTGTCAAAAAATCGAGGACCTCCAGTCTCAATGCAAACAGACTCGTGCCCAACTCAACGAACTTAGCGATACGATCGGACGAATTCAGAGTGAGCTCCTGCAGAAATCGGAGAAGGGCGAGGTGCTCACCAATTTCCAGAAAATTCATATCGAACAGCGATTGATTGAAGCCTTTGATGCAGCTCTTCTTGTCTCAGCAAATCAAATACGCCTCAGTAAGGCTGTCTGCAAGCTCGATACAACTGGATTCCCACAAGATATGGGGGATCGGTTGATTCACCTTCGTCAGGAAATTAAGCTCAACCGCAATCGGGTCTTTCGCAGTCTCGACAAACTTAGAGCCAAAGATCTGAGTCAGCAGGATCTGTTAAAAACCTTCTATCGATATGGGCAGGGGATTGTTGACCTGGTACCTGATAAGGATCTCGAGGAGCAGTGGAGCCCTGAAAAGGTAAGCGAGCTAAGAAGCATTATTTCTCGCTTGGAGAATGCGGGGTGTGTGGAAGCGTCAGATCTACTGATTCTCTTTTCAACTCTCAAAGAGATGCGCATGCATGACGGGCGAATGCAGTCGATGTGCGCGAACCTTGTGAGCGTCGCAAAAGACTCTATCGAAAAACATCCGTTAATGATTCGTACACTAGTTCCTTCTCTTGCTTTTGGGATAGGCTTGCTTACCAGCGGACCCACAGCAGCATTCATCGCCAAAATATCAGCGTCGACATTCTTAGATCAGGCCTTAAATGATAACACGCAGTTATCGAATGAGACGACAATCGCAGTGGCCGCAGTAGAAGCAGGAGTGGGAGCTCTGGTGGGCGGTGTCAATGGCGCCGTAAGTAGCGTAAGTGCATCAGCTGTGAACGCAGGGCCCGCAGTCGTCCGTGATGTTGCCTTATCGGGTTCTCTGGCTTATATGGCGCGCTTGACCGGGATCTCACCGCTCACCGCATCGCAGGTGGGATTTCTAGGCACCTTAAGCATCAAAAACCATGTGATGGTGGGCGCAGTAATCACAGATATTAAAGGGGCGTATCACCTTATCTCGGACCCAACAAAACTACCTGCGGCGATTGCCTGCCTTGCGAAGGGGATTTTCACACGAGGTTATGCGGCCCTCAAGCTGGGGCGCTTTGGCGAGCTAGCAACACGCAGCGTGATCGTATTAACGCCGCTGCTCGGCTACGCATCGGGGTGGTCCGGACTCCTCGCAGCGATCACTTTGCCTATTGTTGGGACCTACATAGTCGATAAATTCTTCAGTGAGGGGCGCAATTTCACCGGAAAGCCATCCCTTCAAAATCGTGAATTTCTAAAATTTGTTGTAGAAGAATATGGCTTAGGCAAGGATAATTGTGGCTTTCAGCCGCTAGCTAAGCTTCTCATTGCTCATATCGAGCAAAGGGGGGGAAATAGCGAGGAAGCTGCTAGGTCTCTTGCAGAATTTGACCTCCTTCAGGAGAAGCTTAGCTCCCTTGCTTGAGAACTCTCAATCGCCTATCCTCTCTTCCTAATGGAAGAGGAATAATTGTCATGGCAGAACTTAAAGCTCGCGTAGCCCCTCACTCTCGGGAATCAGAGATGATGGTGCTTGGCTGCATGCTGACAAGTGTCAACAGTCTGAATATTGCAGCCGACTCGCTCGATGATGGCGATTTTTACTTTTCGGAGCACAAGGCGGTCTTTCTCGTTCTCAAAGAGGCCTATAAATCGGACCGGCCAGCTGACGTGCACTTGGTTTGTGAGGAGCTCAAAAGGGTTGAGAAACTCAACTCCGTTGGGGGTCCTAGTTTTGTCGCGGGACTGGCCCAATTTGCAGGAACTTCTGCCTACATTGAGCAGTACGTCGATATCGTGAAATCCAAGGCGATTCTTCGTCGCATGATTAATGCGGCGCAGGTGGTGGAGAAGAAGGCTCTTGATGATCCGGGGGACGTAACAGGAACCCTTGACGAAGCGCAGGCTCTGTTTTTTGCCATTGGTCAAGCAAGCAATCGCAATAGTGGAGTGTTGATCGGAGACATCTTTTCTGGCGTAAAAGCGTCGTCTCAACAGCCCTATTTGAAGGAGCTGGAAGAGAGGCAAGAGGACTACGCAGCTCGCGGCGGGGAAGAGGTCCATTTTACTGGGTTGCCATCGCACTTCATTGACCTCGATAAGATGATCAATGGTTTAGGTAAGTCCAATATGATCATTCTAGCCGCCAGGCCTGCCATGGGTAAGACGACTCTCGCCGTCAACATCGCAGAGAATGTCGCCTTTCAAGGGGACGTTCCAGTCGGGATGTTTTCTTTGGAGATGAGCGCGGAACAGCTTGTTCATCGTATCGTCTGCTCTAGGTCGCAGGTGGAATCGGATAAGATCCGTACGGGCTCGCTTACTGGGGGTGAATACCAGCAGATCGTCGGTGCCGTAAACGAAATGCAAAAACATACCATGGTGATCGATGACCAGCCCGGCTTGAAGGTGTCAGATTTGCGCGCGCGAGCACGTCGAATGAAAGAAATTTATGACATCGGATTTTTGGTCGTTGACTACCTACAACTTTTATCTGGCCCTGGAAACTCGCGAGGCGATAACCGCCAGCAAGAAATTTCCGAGATTTCGCGCGCGCTTAAAAACCTGGCCCGTGAACTAGATATTCCCGTACTCGTGCTCTCGCAGCTCTCTCGTCGCGTTGAAGATCGTGCCGGCCATCGGCCAATGATGAGTGACCTAAGGGAATCCGGCTCGATTGAGCAGGATGCCGATATCGTGTCGTTTCTTCTCCGTCGCGAGTACTACGACCCGCTCGACAAGCCGGGTATGGCGGAACTCATCATCGCTAAGAACCGTCACGGCAGCGTCGGAAGCGTGAACCTCACCTTCCGTAAGGAGATTGCCCAGTTCGCCAACTTTACTCCGATCCACATAGGCGGTGAAGAGGCCAATGCGGAAGATTTTGCGGCTTTTACCCCGTAAGAATATGTTGTTTAAGAGCTTGACGAGGCTCTAGTACTCTGTAAGAAAAGTTTTAAGCCTTATTTTTAATTACTGGATAGAGGTTTTTGAGCTTAATTCGAGCGTCGTCCACGGTGAATTGCCAATCCGTAACCACCGTTTTTTCGTTG
>JBFIDQ010000083.1:0-10225 GCA_041603795.1 Chlamydiales bacterium | reverse complement strand
GTACCCCAGGTTCCGCATGCGCTCCACCTGGGGCTAGGTGCCACTGCTGCTGCCGCAGCAAAAAAGCACCCAGTAACTCCCGCTGAGACCATACCTACCCGAGCCCGGCCTTTTTACTCACTCTTTGCGTTGACCATTTTGCGTGGATCGACGATTTCGTCGAACTGGTCCTCGGTGAGGACTTTGAGGGACAGCGTCGCTTCCTTAAGAGAGGTTCCCTCTACAAAAGCCTTTTTTACGATTTGACTCGCCTTGTCGTAGCCAATGTGCGTGTTAAGCGCCGTTGCTAACATGAGAGAGTTGTTTAGATTCCGTGCAATATTTTCCTCGTGAGCTTCGATTCCAATGGCGCACTTATCGTTAAAATTACGCATGCCGTCGGCTAGAAGTCGAGCTGACTGAAGAAAGTTGTGGATCATCACAGGCTTAAAAACATTTAGCTCAAAGTGACCTTGAGCGCCGGCAATACCGATGGTTGCGTCGTTGCCCATGACCTGACAGCAAAGCATGGTGAGTGCCTCGCATTGGGTTGGATTCACCTTGCCCGGCATGATCGACGATCCTGGCTCGTTAGCAGGGATTTTCAGCTCACCGATCCCGCAGCGCGGTCCAGAAGCGAGCAATCGAATGTCGTTGCCAATCTTCATTAGAGAACAAGCGAGGCGACGTAGTGCTCCTGACGCCTCGACGATCGCATCGTTGGCGGCTAGTGCCTCAAATTTATTGGGAGCTGTCACCACCGGCAATTCGGAGATTTCAGCAATCACCTCCGCGACGCGCGGCGACCACCCCGGTGGTGTATTGATTCCCGTACCTACAGCCGTACCACCAAGAGCAAGCTCAGATAGGTGCGCTAGACTATTCTCTATTGCTTTGCGTCCATGATCCAACTGACTCACATACCCGGAGAATTCCTGTCCCAGCGTAAGTGGCGTTGCATCCATGAGGTGCGTGCGTCCAATCTTGACCACCTCAGCAAACGCTTTCGCTTTTGCATCGAGGGTGTTGCGCAGAAGATCTAAGGCCGGCAACAGTTGCGCTGTGACCGCCCGCAAGGCGGCGAGGTGCATGGCTGTGGGGAAGGTGTCGTTAGACGACTGCGACTTGTTTACGTCGTCATTAGGATGAATAGGCTCCTTAGAGCCCATGACCCCACCAACAGCCTCTATCGCCCTGTTAGCAATCACCTCGTTCGCATTCATATTAGTTTGCGTTCCCGATCCCGTCTGCCAAACTACGAGAGGAAAGTGATCATTGAGCTTACCAGCGATCACCTCCTCACATGCCTGAACAATCGAATCGACTTTTTCCTGTGGAAGGAGTCCCTTTTCCCCATTGACCAGCGCAGCAGCTTTCTTAATCACACCGAACGCCCAGATAACTTCCAAAGGAATCAATTCACTCCCTATACGAAAGTTATCCTTCGAGCGTTGTGTTTGCGCCCCCCAATAGCGATCTTGGGGCACTTCTACGGGTCCAATGGAGTCCTTCTCAGTCCGCATGCTCGCTCCCTTACATAATTAGTAGAGCGAAGACGAAGGCAAAGAGAGCAAACGACTCTACAATACCGACAGCAGCAAAGCACTTACCAAAGATTGCAGGCTGCTTGGCCGACGCCTGAATACCTGATGCGCAACACTTTCCCTGGTAGATTGCCGACGTCATAATGGCGAGGCCGGAAAAGAGTCCGATACCAATAGCTCCCATAGGAGCCAATGTTCCCGCATCAATTGCCTGCTTCATCAAGAGCATTAGGATGAAGCCATAAATCGACTGCGATGACGGTGCTGCCGACATCCCAATGAACTTACCATGTCCCTCTTCCACGCGCGACATCACACCATGTGATGCCATGCCAGCGATTCCGCAACCGATAGCGCTACCGAGGCAGCTCAAACCGAGTGCGAGCGCCGGACCGACCATACTGAAATCCATTTTTCTCTCCAATTTTTTCTTCTGTTAGCTTTCTTTCACTTCAATCATTTCTAAAGGTTTGAACATCCTGCCACCCCCCTCGAAGCAGTAGTGATACCACTCCAAGAAGTTGAGACGTAGACCGTGGATCACGCCACCCATGATGCCCAGTACGATGTTCACCACGTGCCCGATCAGGATAATGAAGAAGCCAGCAATGAACGGTGCCGAGGCTCCGATTTCATTGAAGGTCGAGCTCATCATTGATCCCGCCAGTCCCAGAGCGTAGAGTCGTAAGTATGAGAGGACGTCCGAGAAGACCTGAATCAAATTAATGATTTCCGCCGCCCCTTCCGACTTATGCTGAACAAGAGCGAGCACCACAGCCGCGCCCAATCCAGTAAAGATCAGTTGATAACCAAGCTCCGCAGCATAGCTTTTATCGAGTCCGCCAAGAATCTGAGCCAGTGACGTACAGTGGAGGTAGTCCGGTACATACAGGTACCCCCCAACCATAAGGAGAATCCATCCAACGCCTGCCCAGCTCTCACGAATGCTGCGTAGGAGCGAGAGCGTGATGTGGATGATGCCGATGACCAACGCAAGCTCCAACATGAGCGAATCTGAGTACTTATCTAGCATTGGCCATGAAACTTTGCCGGCTCGTTCCAGAACTGCTGCTTGTAGCGACTCGTAACCTGACGAGGCTGTTGCTACCCCAGGGAATTTTGCGACCCATTCAGAATAGACCCCATCTTGCATCGAGTGGTGGTAATCCGCCTTCTGCTCGACCAACCACTGCAACCCCGACACCTCCCGCACACTCGAGTCGATATCGAATCCGATGCCAAAGAAGCTATTGGTGAGAAGTCCCCAGCCTATGCACGAGACCGATAGAATCGTGGCAAGCTTCATGAATCGACGCAGTGCGCCCTTAGCCTTTGGAAATTTCATCCAGAGTCCAAGGGAGAGCGCAAGAAAGATCAAGCCATAACCGCCATCTCCAAGGATGATCGCAAAAAAGAGGGCAAACGACCAGAGCACCCATGGTGATGGATCCTTATCCCCTATCGACGGCGTATCGTAAATATGAACCAGGTCCTCACCGATGCGCGCATACCCAGTATTTTCCAAGTACGTCGGCACGTGGTCCGTTTCCTCAATCGCGACTTCTGAAAAGTCAATATCGTGTTCCCCTGACAGCGCGCGAGCCCTATCCAAATGATGCTCTGCTACCCACCCCTGCACAGCAAAGATTCGGCTTTCGAGGAGACCCTCGATTCCCTTTTCCGCTGCCGTAAGGTTGTGCTTGTTGAGTTGATTGCGCAGCGCCTCGTGGAGGTAGTCATTTTCTTTAGCCAGGACCCGAAGCTTCGCCTCGACCACATCGAGTTCCATCTCCAACACGTTGAAGCGCCGGCGAAGAGAGCCGACTGGCTGCTCGATTTTCATCTCGATCATCCCCTCGTAACGTTGAGGTTCTTTGTTGAGGGAGATGTAGTAGTCGAGTCCGTGACTAGAATTAAGCCATATCACTTCCGGAAGCTCACAAGCTTTCGCCTCTACCTGCTTTTTCGACGCGAAAAACTGCACGACCCGATTGCCATCATTTTCTAGGCGCTTAATTTCTTGTAGAGAGAAGTCACCGAAAGGCTCCACGCGAGCAATTTCCTGCCGAAGCACCCGCCGCTCCTCGCGAAGCTTTTCCTCCTCACCCCGTAGCGTCAGAATATTTCCCGAGATTTCTCCCGCTCGACTGTATTCGTTGCGTTCCTCTTGCTCCACCACAGGCAAGCCCCGGAGGACCTTTATCGCCTCGTTGATATCGTGAAGTTCCTTTGGAACCTCTCTTGTAGGAACCCGCGCTGGGTCGATGAACTCAATGACCCCCTCTTTCTGCGCCTGCGAAAAGAAGGCCTTCCGGTGCGCTGCTGCTCCGATAAAAAGAAACTTTCGGACATCAATACGCATGTGTCGCCTCCTGCATCTTCTTCGCCACGATCTTGCTTTTGGCCACCTTCGCTTGACAAACTGCAGCGAGCTGTTGGTCGCCTAGAAAAACCTTAATCTTCTTGATGTTCTGTTGGCAGCGGGGAATAAGGATCTTTTCAAAAAGATTTACCCGTATGGAAACCTCTCGTAGTTCCCTTTCTAGAGCTACCTTTTTTTCCTCAACCACCTTCACTTTTACTTGTCCCACCACCATATTGCGCAGCAGTTGTGTCGCACTGTCAATCCATGGAGGCGTATCGAAAAGGCTGTAGGTTGTCGGCTCGAAATCGACTCCCTCAAAATACGGCACATCGACCCCAGCAATATTTTCATACCGCTTGTGGATCTTTTGTATCACAGCCAGCGAGCGAGGGTCGATTCCAATTTGTTGAGCCAGCAATTGTTGGCATGCACGTACCTTGTCGTGTGCCGACGTCAGCTCCCTACTAAGCTCCTCAATTTCTTGCCGCGCCTCGTTCACCTCGAGCTGCAACATTGCTTTCTTCAGCTGCAGCGTCGGGAGATACTTATTGAGTTGCGAGAGCATCGTCTGCTGCGCGCGAAGCTCGTTTTTGGTGAGTTTTACTTCCGCCACCTGTGCCTCCTAGACCCCAGCCGTAACCTTAGGCCAATATTTTTCGACAAACGATTCTTTGATGCCCACCTCATTCGACTCAAAGCACTCGCCAAGAGTCTGCCAGCCGACATCGAGAGCCTCTTCAATAGTTAGGTTGACCTCCAAGTCCATCATCCGCTCCTCAAAGAGGATCGAGAACTCCAGAAGCTTTTCGTCCCATTTAGACAACTTAAAGCCCATGCTCTGCCTCTCCGACGCCTTCTTGGACTCCGCGTAGAGTCGAATCATCGCATTGGCCAGGTCGCCGTGATCTTCTCGCGTCGCTTTTCCAATCACGAGCTGCTTGAGACGTGAGAGAGAGCCAAACGGATCGATCCGTCCCCCGTGAAGATAGAACTGACCTTCCGTGATGTATCCCGTGTTATCCGGTACCGGATGCGTCACATCGTCACCCGGCATGGTGGTCACACCGATTATTGTGATCGCTCCAGAGCCCTCGATGTCCACTGCCTTCTCGTAACGCGACGCTAAGTCTGAGTAAAGAGATCCCGGATAGCCCCTGTTGGACGGAACCTGGTCCATGGTAATTGCAATTTCCTTAAGCGCATCGGCGAATGCCGTCATATCCGTCAGCAATACCAGCACATTTTTGTCCTGGAGGGCAAACTTCTCCGCACACGCCAGCGCCATGTCTGGAACGAGGATGCACTCTACTGGCGGATCAATCGCCCTGTGAACAAACATCACCGTTTTGTCCAGAGAGCCAGCCTGCTCCGCGTTGTCGATGAACGCCTGATAGTCCGCAAAGGTCAGACCCATTCCACCGATGATCACAACATCCGCATCTGTCTGGTTTGCGATGCGCATAAGCAGCGGGTTGTATGGTTCGCCAGGTACCGAGAAGATCGGAATCTTCTGTGACTTCACTAGGCTATTGAAGACATCGATCATTGGAATGTTTGTACGTACCAAGTCGCGTGGAATGATCCGTCGAACCGGATTGAACGAAGGCTTGCCGATATCGACCTCATCCCCAACGATGGTTGGTCCCCCATCAATGGGCTTCCCAGCACCACTTAAGCGACGTCCAAGAAGAGCATCGCCGAACATCGCCTGCATCTGCCTCTTGAGGAACGTAACCTTGTCCCCTGTCGATATTCCCCTCGTATTCTGAAAGACCTGCAGCGTCACCTTTGTGCCGTCGATACGCAGTACCGAAGCAAAGATTCGACGTCCATCTTTTAGGGCGACCTCCGCCAGCTCACCGAGGGAGACGTCTTCCGCGTGCACTGTGATCAGGTTGCCGCGCATATCAATGATTCTGTCGTAGACCGTTTTCATCGTCTAATTCCTCTCGTTAGCCCTTTTTTGCCTTTTTGATGGTCGCCTTGATGGTTTTCAGGGCACCGTGGTATTCATCCGACTCGTAAGTAAGGAAGTTCATATTTTTTACACTATTTTGGAGCTTCAGGAAGTACTCCCGCGCATCATCGTGCACCGTGAAGTTGAATTCCGTTTGGAAAATAAGGTTCACCAATTGGAACAATTCAAGCTGCCGATCCAGTGGACAGTAGACATCCTGCTTATCGAATGCGTTCTGTTGCAGATAAGCAAAATCGTAGAGTTCAGCTTTTAGGTACGTGATCATGTCGCTGATCGCCGTGCCTTCCTCACCTACGACCTCCATCCGCTTGCGGATTTCCTCGCCGTCCTTGATGAAGCGGCCTGCACGTCTGACCATATCTCCCCAGCCCTCGACGCGCTCACTAAGAAGGGAGCCTACCTCATCAACGTACTTCGACCAAGAGATCAGCGGATCAATTGCTGGGTAGCGACGTGAATCCGATCGCGCCCTAGAGAGACCCAAGAAGGCGCCCACAACGGCCAGCGTTGCCTGTGTCATCGGCTCCTCAAAGTTACCACCAGCTGGTGATACTGCACCACCGATCGTCACCGATCCAGTACGACCATCAGGCTGTGTGATGACTCCCGAGCGTTCGTAGAACTCAGCTACACGTGACGACAGGTAAGCAGGAAACGCCTCCTCACCCGGAATCTCCTCCAGGCGACCCGACATCTCCCGTAGTGCCTGCGCCCAACGCGACGTCGAGTCAGCTAGAAGCAGCACATCAAGTCCCATCTGCCGGTAGTATTCCGCAATGGTCATTCCCATGTAAATGGAAGACTCTCGTGCCGCTACAGGCATCGATGAGGTGTTGCAGATGATGACCGTACGCGTCATCAATGATTCTCCCGTATGCGGATCCGTTAGGTGAGGGAATTCTCGTAGCATCTCTACAACCTCACCAGCACGCTCTCCACAAGCGACGACGACCACAATGTCGACAGCCGAATACTTGGAGAGGTGGTGTTGTAGGACTGTTTTCCCGGCTCCAAACGGACCAGGAGTACAGAACGTTCCGCCCTTCATAATTGGAAACTGCGTGTCGAGAATTCGGCATCCTGAGTCCATCATCTTCGTTGGCTGCACCCTCTCGCCTTCCGAAAGCTGCATCTTCACCGGCCACTTCTGTAGCATATTGAACTCGTGTTCGAGTCCAGCCTCATCCTTGACCTTGGCCACGGTCTTCTCCACCGTGTAGGAGCCGGTTGGTGCGACCCAAGTAACCGTATACGTTCCATAGTGCGAAAAAGGAACCATGATCATGTGTGGGAAACGCCCTTCCATGACCTGTCCTAGAGTATCTCCACGTCGAACAACATCGCCTATATCCGCTGACGGCTGGAAGTCCCAATGCTGCTGCCGATCGATAGGCTCAAGGTAGACCCCTCGAGGAAGAAAGACACCCGACGCCTTAGCTACCTTTTCTAGCGGATTTTCTAATCCGTCGAAAATAGAAGTGAGAAGTCCCGGTCCGAGTTCCGCTTCCAGCAGGTACCCCGTAAACTCCACGGATGTTCCGAGCTTTACGCCCTTCGTGTCCTCAAAAACCTGAATCTTTGCCTCATCACCGACGATCTCAATGACCTCCGCCTTGAGCTGGGTCCCTGCCATCTCAACCATTGCGATCTCGCCCTGACGCACGTGACCCGTAAAACGAACCTGTAGCAGGTTTCCGAAGGCGTTAACGACCTTCCCTGATGCATTGGAATTTTCCGTTGAGGCCTCTTTTTCCATGACCGAGGTGCCTTGATTCATGATACATCCTTCACTATTGCTTTTAATATTTTTTCGCCCTCTTGTGCATCGAGCTCTTGCCACTGCTCCACGATAATGAGCTGCACCGCATAGGCCAGGATCATCTCAATAGAGAAAGGCCCCTCCTGAATCATGGTATCGACTCGATTGAAGCGGTAGTGACACATCGCCTTGTGTAGCGCTATTGGGTCGTCGTAATGTTGTTCAAAGAGGGTCTTAAGTGACTCATACCCGTAGGGCGGCTCGTATTCCTTAGTATCTTTCTGTGCAACGATTTGCGCCACTATTTGGTCAGATGGGTCCTCGTGCTGCAACTCAACCAGCACATCGCGGTGGAGTCGCTTTGCTCTAAACCCTAGCATCACCAACCGAAGTTCCCGTTCGAACTCGAAGTAGTCATGAAGGAACCCCGTATGGCGCGCGACCTCTTCTCTAAAAAAGGTCTCCACCACCTCTCCGAAGTGACGCAACCTAGACTCCCGTCCCTCAAATTTATCGAGGAAGTCGAAGACGTAGTCACCAAACCCCTCGCGGACAAGCAGCGCCTCGTCGAGTTCTCCCTCGCTATAGTTACCCCGAGGGTCAGGGTTCTGCTCAAGCCAAAGGAGACGTAGATTAAGCAAATCGAAGTAGTGGCGAATGGTCACCACCTTTTGCTTGTCCTCCGGGCCCAAATTGAGATCCAGCATATGGCCCAATTCGACAAAGCTAAGGTCGGGTGATTCCCCAATCTCAATCGACGGCAAGCTATTTGCGAGAAAGTAGTAGTTGGTCATTGTTTACTCGCCAAATAACAGTTTCCGGAAGTCCTTACGCACGTATTGAGAGAGCAGCTCCTGCACCGCGCCATCACTGAAGTCGAGAGTGAGTTTGCGGTCGTGCCACTTAAGCTGTGCGCCGCCCTTGAATGAACCCACCTGAACCGCACCGCCCTTTAGACGATCGACGACAGACTTGCCGAGGGCAGAGGTCACATCAGCAGCGGATACAGCCTTAGGGATCACAGCCGTAAGATCCGCTTGCGTTCCCTCTTTCGCCACAGCAGCCACCAAAGCCTCGATCAACGTAGCGATCAGCTTCGGATCAGTCGACCCCTTTTCCACAATTGTGGCGAGCTCCTGATTGAAAAGCTTCTCTTCAATATCCTGACGCAAAGCCTCAACACCCTGCTTGCCAGCTTGGAGGAGCGAAGAGTTAAAAACGTTCCGCTCTTTAGCTATTTCCTGGCGCGCCCTATCATGAAGAGACTCAGCTTCCTTCTTTGCCTGACTCACGATTTTCGCAGCTTCTGCCTTCGCCCGATCGACGATTTGCGCCGCCTCTTCTTTTGCCGGCTCTATCGTCTCTACTGTTAGAGTCTTACAAATCGCCGCGATCTTATCCTGACCCTTTTCCAACGTTTGCATGAATCTTCCTCTTTTCTTCGTAAATGTAAGACTAGCTTGTGCCCGATCCGGCGTTATTTATCAAGGGAATCAGTTCGTATTCCAAGGCAACCGCATTACAAAAAGTAGTTAAGTCTCTGGGTAGCGCATTGCTATTTTGCGGCTCTTAGCCTGGCAAAACCTCGATACCCACTGGAGTTACACCGTTTAAGCAGCTTCGCTATCAGGGTGAACCTCGCGCAAAATTTGTTTCCCACTTCTCTTTTCTGCGATTTTCAGGTCGTAGCTGAGCTGCAGATTGAGCCAGAGTTCTGCCGACGTTCCAAAATAACGGGACAGCCTCAACGCAGTATCTGCGGTGATGGCTCTTTTTCCATTTAGGATGGAGGTGATACGATTTACAGGCACGGCAAGCTTTCGCGCGAAAGCAGACGCCGATAAATCAAGTTCATCTAGCTCATCTCTTAGAACTTCTCCAGGATGAATAGGCTTCATTTTATTACGCATTCTATCGCCCTCTAATGGTAGTCAACAATTTTAACCTCATGTGGCTCTTCGTCCAACCAAACAAAGCACACTCGCCACTGCTGATTGATACGGATACTGTACTGCCCAACACGTCTACCAGTAAGTGCTTTAAAACGATTGCTGGGCAGATTTTTCAAGTCCTCAATACAGGTTGCTACACTCAAAATCTGCAAGCCTCGCTGAGCCTGTTTGGACAGAGATCGCCAGCGCGGCACCACTTTCCCTTCGTACAGAGCTCGCGTGTCCTTGTCACCAAACGATCTTATCATCTTGATTTTTATCACATTTTACATGTTACGTCAAGCGTAAAGATGCGAGCCATTTCGGTCAACAAAATGAATTGGACGTCTATACTGTAGTGGCCGAGGTTAGCCGACAGAGGAGTTCCACTAGATCGAGGGCGTGAAGCCGACAAATCCGATAACGGCAATGCGAGGCCTCCGGGCGCATCCCCATTTTGCAGGTCTTGATACACCAGGGCATCAGGCTAGTCACTAGAGGCAACGCCTCTAAAGTCTAGCCCTAGGCTCTGTTGCGCCAGAGCCCCCAAAACGGGAATGCCCGCAGCCAG
The DNA here is from genome assembly GCA_041603795.1 of Chlamydiales bacterium. Classification (GTDB taxonomy): domain Bacteria; phylum Chlamydiota; class Chlamydiia; order Chlamydiales; family JBFIDQ01; genus JBFIDQ01. Next base: position 98 of record JBFIDQ010000083.1, on the reverse strand, counting down.
GGCAATTGCATCGTAACGATTAATTAACCGCGAAGGTCGCGAAGACTACGCGAAGGGGCGGGCCTAGAAGTCCTGCCGCATGGAAAGTAGGATTGAAT
>JBFIDQ010000082.1:0-10237 GCA_041603795.1 Chlamydiales bacterium | reverse complement strand
TTCCCTTTGCGTTCCTTTGCGGACGCCGCGCCTTGGCGTTTAAAAAAATAAAGCGTGATCCGCCGCCAGAATTTCAGCCGCTCCCCACTGGAGTTTAACCCAAAAAAGCAGCGACTGTGGTAATGTGTGGAAAAACAGCACTGGTAAGCCATGTTCCGTAAACGCCTTTGGATTCCTCTTTTGCTTGTAGCCGTATTGGTCGCGTTGCCATTGCTGGCTGCTGGTCAGGCATCGACCGGTCATTCCACACCTAACCTCAGTGCGCGCCTTATAGGACCAGAGGGAGGCTACCATAGTGAAGTCGGGATGAATCCCTGGGAAATTATTTGTTCCCGAGCCGTGGCACATCCCTTTCACATCCTATCTGCAGCTTGTTTTCTTCTGGCAATTTTTCATACCTTCTTCGCTAACAACTTCACAGCATTAGCGCATACGTTTGCGGAAAAGCATCGAAAAAAACGTGAGAAGATGGATGTCGGACACCGCTTCGAGCTCGAGGAAAATTTGGGAAAGGATGTTAGTTTCAGAGCAGAGATCTGTCACTTCCTTGGCGAAATCGAAGTAATTTTCGGCCTTTGGGTGATGCCTCTCCTTATTGTCACCATGTTTTGGTTCGACTGGAACACCGCGATTTCCTACCTTGATACCCGCAATTACACGGAGCCACTTTTTGTTGTAGTCATCATGTCGATTGCAGCAACACGTCCAGTCATCAAGTTCACCGAAGCCTGCCTCTCCTTTGTTGCTGGTTTGGGAGGAGGCACTGTAGCCTCCTGGTGGCTCACCATCCTAATCATAGGTCCCCTTCTGGGTTCTTTGATCACAGAGCCTGGTGCCATGACCATTTCTGCCCTTCTCCTAGCTCGCCGCTTTTACAAGTATGAGCCTAGCCTGACCTTGAAGTACGCCACGCTTGGCCTGCTCTTTGTCAACATATCGGTTGGCGGTGTACTCACTCACTTTGCTGCACCTCCGGTGCTAATGGTTGCAGGATTATGGGGATGGGACACCCCGTTCATGCTGGCCAATTTTGGTTGGAAGGCTGCACTTGGCATTTGCTTCAATACGCTTGCTTACTTCCTCTTCTTTAGAAAGGACTTTGCGGCTCTGACGAAAAAGGCTAAGGCGGATGATAAGAAAGGAGCGGCTGGTCCTGCAGTACCCATTTGGATTACCGCCGCGCACCTTCTACTATTGTTTTGGACTGTATTACACGCTCACCACCCAGTGGTCTTCATCGGCTCCTTCCTCCTCTTCCTAGGCTTCTATCAGGCCACTGCACCGCATCAGACCCCCTTCACTCTGCGTCCCGCGCTATTGGTTGGTTTTTTCCTTGCTGGACTTGTCATCCATGGTGGATTGCAAGGGTGGTGGATTGGACCTATTCTTCAAGGCGTATCAACGGTAACGCTCAACGGAATAGCGATCGTGCTTACTGCGTTCAATGATAACGCCGCTGTGACCTATCTAACGACATTGATTCCGAATTTCAGCGACCCCATGAAGTATGCCGTAGTAGCTGGCGCGGTAACGGGAGGCGGCCTAACGGTGATTGCCAACGCGCCTAACCCGGCAGGCCAATCGCTACTTGTTCGTTACTTTGAAGGTGGAATTTCACCGCTAAAGCTGGCTGCTGGAGCGATGATACCTACGATTGTCATGGCGTTCTTCTTTATGTTACTCTAGTAGAGCTCCGGCCGTCTGCATCGCCTCGATTGCCTTGTCGGCATCGCCCGGGTGTACATTTACGCCGCGGCACGCTTTTAGAGCGACGTGTGTCTTGAATCCACTCTCTAAAGCGTCGAGAACGGAAAATTTAACGCAGTAATCCGTTGCCAAACCGACAATCGTCACCTCATCGACCCCTTGCCCACGGAGGTACTCTGCTAGCCCCGTGCTGCGGCGCTTCGCATTGTCATAGAACCCGCTATAGCTATCGACCTTAGGATCCTCTCCCTTCTTGACGATGTGAGAGAAGTGCTCCGTTTCTAGTCCGGGAGCAAACTCTGCCCCTGAAGAGCCTTGCACGCAGTGCACGGGCCATAGGAACTGGGTGAGCCCCTCAAGATCAATGATTTCCCCCACCTCTTTCCCATGAGTTGCTGCAAAGCTCCCGTGGCCCTCCGGATGCCAATCTTGCGTAGCGACCACTAGGTCGTAGTGCTTTTGCATCGCATTGATCACAGGAACCACCTGATCCCCATCTGGCACGGCAAGCGCGCCCCCAGGCAAAAAGTCGTTTTGCACATCGATAATTAGTAGAGCGTGACTCATGGCGTGTCTCCAGTTGGGTGTTGCAATCCTTTTGCACCGCGAATGTCTTTGATGAGATTCGTTTTCGTCTCGTAGAGTTGTTGTTCTAGTCCAACCACATATTGATGTGGATTGAGGAAGCGTTTGATTCCATCGTGAAATTGCGCCAATTCTTCTAGCGTATTTGCTCGTATCGTGTGGAGCGAAAGTTCCGGGTAGCAACGTTCTCCTCGTTGAAAAACCGGCACCAGCAAGTCGCGTTGATTGAGATCCGACCCTAGCCTCCTGCGCCGTGTCGGGTCGAGTGGGTCAACCACCATGCAGGAGTCGCTTGGCGCCTGTAATTCATCGTAGATCACATCTGCGACATTTTCCTTTCCGTCACTAAAGCGTCGCACCTGTAGAATTCCGGGTGTTGAAATTTTGGCGAGCTGTTCCGACAGTTTTAATGTGTACTGCCACGGTCCAGTTCCAGACCTCACAGCGGAGAGTTTGTAGACCCCATCGAGGGCAGGTTGGTCTTTGGCAGTGACCAGACTGGTTCCCACCCCCCACACACTTATCTGTGCACCCTGTCGCTTTAGATCACCGATGAGAATTTCATCTAGGTCATTGCTCGCTACGATCTTTGCATCTTCGAATCCCGCCGCATCAAGCTTCTTGCGCGCTTCTATGCTGAGGAAGTTGAGGTCACCTGAGTCCAGCCTGATCCCCACCATCTTCCTGCCCTGCTCACGGAGCCATCGCCCCGCTTGAATCGCTTTATCGACACCCGCCAGAGTATCGTACGTATCGACTAGAAACACGCAGTTTCCCGGCATTGCTTTCGCGTAGGCCATAAAGGATTCGAGTTCATCATCGAATGCCATCACCCAGCTATGCGCGTGAGTACCCTTTACAGGGATACCGTAGAGTTTTCCAGCGAGGACGTTAGATGTAGCGTGACATCCCCCGATGTAGGCCGCTCGCGACGCCGAGAGCGCCCCATCCACCCCTTGAGCGCGTCGAAGTCCGAATTCCAGCACAGGATCCCCTTGTGCGGAGAGTGCCACCCGTGCAGCCTTCGTCGCAATGAGCGTCTGAAAATTGATCATATTCAGCAACGCCGTTTCCAGAATTTGCGCCTGAATAATGGGTCCAGACACCCTCAACAAAGGTTCCTGTGGAAAGACAACTGTTCCTTCCGGCACCGCATGCACATCAACCGAGAGTCGTAGATTTGCCAAGTACTCCAAGAATTTCGGTTCAAATAGAGGTTCTCCGTGATCCGTTTCCAGCGTAGCGAGATAGGCAATATCGCCCTCCTCAAACCGAAAATTCTGAATAAAATCGATCACCTGCTGTAGTCCCGCCGCGATCGTGAAGCCCCCCTTAAATGGGAGCCGTCGAAACGTTAGATGAAAAAGGCCGTGAACCTCCTCCATTCCAGACTTCCAGTAGCCGTAGGCCATGGTGAGCTGATAGAGATCCGTGAGCAGTGCCGTAGCGCTGGAGGAAGCCATAAAGAATCGTCCCTAGAATAATGATCCTAGGATAGCGGATTGACCCGGTTGGCGGCAACTTCAGAGCCTATCGACCCGCTTTATTCCCCGCTTATCGAGAACACAACGAAATTTTTGAAGCTCCAGCACCCGCGCACCCTGCGTGTCAGGGAGATTATTTTTTGCAATTATATTGAGGTGATAGACCTTTGGTAGGGAGACCCGTTCGATGGACTGCCCCTCATTGGTGAGGAAGGGAAACGATTGCCACGCATTGCTTGCCTTCAGAAGAAAGTTATGGACATTGAAGCGAAAGATCGTGTTGATGTCTTGTCGACGCGCCTCCCTTTGCGCTTTTCCATGTTGCATGGTCACCACTTGCTTGTATAAGATGACCGTTTCTGGTCGCTTGAACGACTCAAGAGCCTCATGAAAGCCCTCATTACGCACCCGCAATACTTCCGGTGGAATCCGGCTTGGATCAATGAACGTAAATGACTCCGTCAAACTCCCCAAAGCTTTCGATCGATCCGGCGTCCGCACCGCCGTCCGGTAGTCAGGGAACCACCGGAATGCCTTCCGCGAGTAGAGAGCCTTCACTCCCTCCTTGAGGCGATCTTTGAGGATGTAGAGAATGACCGTTATGAAGACAAAGGGGAGGGAGTTGATGACAAAGAGCTCGCCCTGCCAGACAAAAAGTAACATGTAGATGAACATCGCGATGCCAGCTGCGATCATTCCAGATAGACTCCGGTACTGCTCGATGACCGCCTTTCGCTCCACCGAAAGCAAAAGGGCATCCAGCACATACTTGTTCAGAAGCCCCTTGCGATAAAGAACATACTCTTGTTCCTGCTCACTCCCCTCATGAGGGAAAGCTGGTGCTCTTGCCTCTAGGATTAGCGACCTAATGGCCAGATCAACCTTGTCAGAAGGTTGATCAACTTCAGTCCGATAATCCTCAAGAAACCCCGTGAGGTAGACATGAATCGAGAGTTCCATGAACTCACCTACATACTTGAAGGGAGTTTCTGGCAGCTCCTTAAGCTGTGAATACCCCCTTAAGACATCCCGTAAATCGTCTACCAGGGTCAGCGCCGAAGTATGGAGGTTAGGAGAGTCGTCATTCAGAAGAAGGATAAGCTCGCGTACACGCTCTCGCAACTGACTCCGCACCACATTTCCTAGCAGCTTGAGCTCGCCTTCCAGGTCATCTGTTCCCTGGCGTAGACGCCTTAAAGGCGACTCCTCATTCGCTGGATCAAGAAGTTGCGGAAATGTAAATTCAGGCGTCTTGTACCGAATAAGCGTCGTTTGATCGCGAAAGAAGTCCTGCCTTGAGTAAGTAGATCGATCAATACGCAGGGCATCAGGAATAAACAGATAAAATTCCTGCGTGTAGCTATTTTTTCGCACGCTTTGGGATGGTGAGAATTCCGATTTCAGCTCAAACTGCCAATCGTCACGAAAATGGATTTCTCCCTCTGCAAGCTTGCGCCAGAATCGGCTCGCCATATTATTCCACCCCTCTAGGCTGACTGTAGCAAGAGGGCCCCACCTTTGCAAGTTGATGCGCCCCATGGTAGGGTAAACCAAAATTTCTGGAGCTTGATCCATGCAGCTCATTGACACCATCGGCAGGACCCCCCTCATCGAGCTTACACGCCTGTGTCCCAACCCAGATGTTACCCTTCTCGCCAAGCTCGAGTTCATGAATCCCAGTGGCAGCATCAAAGATCGGATTGTGAAGCACATCATCGAGCACGCAGAACAAAATGGACATCTTCTTCCAGGAGCCACGATTGTAGAGAATACTTCTGGCAATACCGGCGCGGCCGTGGCCATGATCGCTGCAATTAAGGGATATCGCGCTATTTTGACGATGCCCTGCAAGGTCAGCTTGGAAAAGCAGAATGCCTTACGCGCCTACGGCGCCGAAATCGTGGTTTGCCCTACCTCTGCTGCACCAAGCGATCCCGACCACTACGTCAATAAAGCCAAGCAGATCGCAAGCGAAGTACCCGGAAGCTTTCGAATCGACCAATATGATAACCCTCTGAACCCAGAAGCGCACTATCTGACCACCGGACCAGAGATCTGGGAGCAGAGTCAGGGTAAAGTTGATGTCTTCGTCGCAAGTGGCAGCACGGGCGGGACCGTAAGCGGCGTAGGGCGCTACCTGAAGGAGAAAAATCCAAGCGTCGTGGTCGCCATGCCCGACCCCATTGGCTCCATTTACACCGAGTATCATCGCACCGGAAACATTCCCAAAGATGGCAACTGCAGTTACCACGTGGAGGGCGTCGGCGAAGATCACTTAGCCAAAGCAATGGACTTCTCCGTAGTCGACCGCATGCTTCCCTTCAGTGATAGCGACGCATTTTCCTTAGCTCGACAGCTAGCAGAGGAAGAAGGACTCCTCTGTGGAGGCAGCAGCGGCGCCAACGTATGGGGCGCATTGAAACTAGCCGATGAGGTTAGTGAGCCAACGACGATTGTCGTGGTGTTACCCGATAGCGGCATCAAATATCTTAGCAAAATTTATAACGACCATTGGTTAGAGGAACAACAAATTGAACTCACGCGGACAAGCCACTACTCTCATTCACGCTAGTCACGATCCAGATCCCACCCACGGTGCGGTCATGCCCCCTATTGTCATGACCAGTACCTTCGCGCAAAGCGCGCCGGGAGAGCATAAGGGGTACGATTACACTCGGGCAGGGAATCCAAACTTCGATCAAGCCGAGCGCCTCTTCGCCGAGCTTGAGGGCGGATCCCATGCCACCGTATTTTCCTCCGGACTCGCAGCCACGACTGCCCTTCTTTCGACTTTGAAATCAGGTGACCACGTGGTCGCCCTCAACGGACTCTACGGCGGAACCTTCCGCCTCTTTGTTCGCGTCTTCGAAAAGTATGGCATCCACTTTTCCTTTGTCGACGTCGACCAACTAGAAGATGCACTCACCATCAGACCTCAGCTTCTATTCCTCGAAAGCCCCACCAATCCCCTTCTTGGCGTCGTCGACATCGAGCGCGTGTGCACACTTGCCCGCAAGCATGGAGTCACGAGTGTCGTTGACAACACCTTTGCAACGCCCATCTTTCAGTCGCCACTTGCCCTTGGAGCCGATGTAGTCCTTCATAGCACTACGAAGTACCTCAACGGCCATTCCGACGTGGTGGGAGGGGTCATCATGACAAATTCTGGTGAGATGAAAGAGCAGCTCGACTTCTATCGCATGGCAGTCGGACTCAATCCGAGTCCCTTTGACAGCTGGCTCACACTGCGCGGCGTGCGCACCCTAGCCGCTCGTATGGAAATCCATCAGCGCAACGCCTTTGCCGTAGCCGAGGCTCTTGAAAAAGAGCCCCTAGTGAAGCGCGTCCTCTACCCCGGATTGCCCTCTCACCCGGATCACGCCATCGCTAAGAAGCAGATGCGCGGCTTTAGCGGTATCGTCTCTGTCGAGTTTGATCTTCCCCTGGAGCAAGCTAAAAAGGTAGTCTCCTCCTTCCAGCTCTTTACTCTCGCCGAGAGTCTTGGTGGAATAGAGTCCCTTGTCTGCCATCCCGCCAGCATGACCCACGCTTCGATACCGCCAGACGAGCGCGCCCGTATTGGGCTGTCTGACGGACTCATGCGCTTTTCTGTAGGAATTGAATCTACAGAAGACCTGCTAAGTGATCTTCAGAGTGTGAGTGCTGTGCTTACCACTTCCTAGCGGTACATACCCTGCGAATCGCCTAGGCGCTCACGTTTCTCCTCAAGAGCGAAGATCTTCGCACGCACGCCTTTTTCCTGTTGGCGATTGTCCTCAGCTCTTTGCAACCATTTGCGGTAGAGATTCCAATCCGTCCGAAAAATGAGTTTTGCCTCTCGATCGTAGTGGCGTGCCCAGAGGCGGTAGCGCCTACTCTTTCTTTGTAGCTCGAAGATCTGATCCTCGATATTCGCCAAGTTTTTGGTCATCTCAATTTCTGCAATCGAAACAGGAAGACCCTCGTCCATCCCGGATAGGGTCAGGGGCAGTAAAAGGAGTGTCAAAAAAGCGAATTTTCTCATGGTGTTCCCCGACTCACGCGCGCCTTGCGCTCTTGTAGTTCTTCAATACGTTGCTGAGCCTCTACGGCCCGTCTCTCTTCTCTTGCTGCTCTGCGCTGGTAGTGTCTTGCGTAGCCGAAGTCGATGAAAAGCAGACGCTCCGCTTCGCTCTCGTAGTATTCGGCTCGTCCTTCGCTCGAACGCTTCCTTTGTTTGAGTCGCTCGATCTCCTCGTCAATCCACTCTAACTCCTGCTCACTCGTTGCGAACGTTGGCGGAGGTTCGTTTATCGATGGTCGCGATCCGGCCACACCCCAAGTAAAGGGAACGAGTAAGATAATTACGAATAGACGTCGAAACAAGAGCTCTCCTTTATCGTGCCTGGTTTTGCTCTTCTAGGCGCTTTTGAAGCTCCTCTTTTTGCCGCTCAGCGCTGTGCATCACCTTCTCATGGTGACGCGCCCTCTGGATGAGCATCCTTGCGCGCATACGATTACGCGCCATCAATTTTTTGCCCTTCTCGCGCAATTCAATCGCTTTTTCCTCATTTGCTGTCGCTTTCGTCTCCAAATTTTCGATTTCTGTCGTTAGGAGGTCAACCTCACTTTCGACCACAACGCTAGCAATTGGCTCGCCTTCCGTTACCTCTCCTCCTTTTGCTGTGGAGAGACCTAGAAGGGATAAGGTGACACAAGAGACAAAGAATCTACGCATAAAGAAGCAGCTCCTCGCTGGTTTTTAATCGGACCATACCGAGGGTTGGATTTACCCGAAAGAGGTTTCACAATATACTGAATGTTTTGCTGTTATGTGGTATACTCGTGACATGAAACCCTTCATTTTGAAAATTTTATTTTTCACCACCCTCCTTGCCTCCCCAATTTGGGGAAGCGAGCCTTTCGCCCTGCGGCAGCAGATGGAAAAAGTGGTACGGGGCGACTTCGTGGTGAGCTACCAGAACAAAGCCTATACCCTGATGCATGCCTATGAGCGCTCTGGATCTCTTCTCGATTTGGAAGAGATTACGGTGCCTTCGGCCATTCGACAGGACGGACTATCATGGAAAGAATGGATGCTCGCTGGCGCTCCAGGCCACACTTCACGTGTGATGTACCGTGTTGATCTCTCGAGTGGTGAGATTCTCTCCTACTACTCGTTTACGGAAAGCGTTTGGCTCGCTATCGATCGCAAAGAGAACCTCTTTTCGCAACTGATTGCCATGGAGCTCAGCAGAGTCCCCGAAGCGGAAAGACGGCGGCGCGGTCCGCGTCCCACCGACGGCCCCGATGGACGCCTCGCCTGGCAACCCGCGCTCATCTATGAGGGGGAACGACAGACCAATGCCTCCTTTGCCGCATGGAAGGGGCACTGGCCAAAAGATGGCAGCGAGCTCTCTAACAAGGAGGTGCTTGTCTACCTTCCCGAAGGAAATGTTTCATTTCTTCAGGGATTCCCCTACTGGCTGGAAATCAGCGGCGGAGTCGGCCGCGCTCACTTCCGAGTCGTTGACTCAGGAAAAGAGATGCAGTCCATTCTTGCTAAGCCGCGAAAGAAACAAACGCTAAATTTCTAGCCTGAGCACGACACGTCAGGTGCAAGGTAAGGCTGGTTGGACAATTGAACCGCGACCGGCATAGAGCGTATCTGCCAACCAAATCTTTATTAAAAAATAATATTATCTTAATCGTTTGTTTACATTGGTTTGATATACTTAGGCCATAAGAAAAACAAACACACCAACAAAAAAGGATTTTTTATGTCTACCTTCGGAAACAATCTCGCTGAACATACAGTTAATATTGGAATACAAGCCGCTCTCTTTGCAGGGGCAGCCGTGCTAACTGCCCACCCTATCGGTGCAGCTGCTGCTGCCGGATGTGGCGTGGTAGGATATCTAGCGGGGCGTGCTGTAAGCCCCATCTTCGGTGCAAACGACGCTGATGCAACAGGAACAGCCAAATTTGCTGCTTTGGCCGTTGGAATATCCGCCTCAATCGGCGCTATGAGCGCCACTGCGTCTTACCTTGGCACTTCCATGAGTCTGGGAAGCTCTGCCACCTTGATGTTTAGCGCTACCGTACTGTTCTTGAGCAGCAGCATTGCCCTTACCATTTTAGCATCAACGGTGACCCTAGCTGCCGTGGCAATAACAGTCGTACTTGGCACGAGCCCTAATCGCCGCGCATTTCATATACGCTAATCGCTAAACGATTCACTCCTTCGCAATGCGGCTAAACACCGCATTGCGAAACAATGAACGTCTTGAACACCTAATCTGTCATCTTGTGAACAATTTAGCATCCCCTAGGGCCTCCCAGGGAAACACCCATGCAGAATCATGTTTTTAGACAATCTCCAGACAGAGATTCCACATAAAAGAGCCCTCAACACAAGCCTTTTACGAAAAATACCAAACATTTAGCGAACTCCCTAAATTCACACCCACCTTGCCTTTTGG
>JBFIDQ010000081.1:0-10262 GCA_041603795.1 Chlamydiales bacterium | reverse complement strand
GGTCAATTTGTCGCACTTCGCTGTTGAAAGGGCGCTTGTTATCAGCATGATCGAGGTAGTTGAGGATGGTGGGCCGCAAATCCTGATATGCCTGGTGCGCAGCATCAATAGGCGCATTCGCCTGAACCAATGGTCCAACCTTCTTAAGTCCAAAAGGTTCGAGTACACCGTCGCCATATAAAGGCGAACTTAGCAAAATAACCACCACCATCCGAAGGTTCCACATGACCAACCCCTATAGCCTGCCCATCCATGGGCTCTGGAAGACTATCGGAACAAAAAGAGGAAACTTTACGTCGAGGCCGTGAAAATGAGCCTAATCTGCCTGCGAGACCTAGACTTGATTCGGCATTACATGTTATTAAATATTTATATGACACTACTACTACAGATAAAGAATAGACTTGATGTGCGGCTAGATTGCAGTAACGGCGCGGGGGATCTCCCCCTAGCCGACTACGATCTCCTCTATCATCTCTTCGCCGCTCTGGTGTCAGAGCCACCCCCTAATCAACCCGAATTCACAAAAATGGTACGTAAAAGACTCCAGAGCGTGGAGGGACTATGGAAAGAATATCAAGCCGGCCTGGAGCTGCTTCGTCAGGCGGGCGCCGATGAGAACTGTCATGCTGCCCTTGAACGGTTACTCCCCAAGTTTCCCCATCCAGATCGACAAAGTGGTTGGCGACGCAAGCTCAGGCTCACTTCATTTCACCTCTTTTCCCTTTTCGAAAGAGAGAAATTAAAGAGGCTGCGGAAGTTTCTCATCAGGGACCTACTGACGCTCCACTACGACTCTCCAAGCGGCTGGGAATCTGTGGGCTATTCCTCTTACCCAGGCGCTCCCGATGATAACTTCTGGGAACGAGAATCCACCACGGAACGGTAACATGAGCGTATCAAGTACAGAAACATGCCAAGTCGCCATTGTTGGTTCGGGTCCCGTAGGGGCTTCCATTGCAGAGATCTGCGTGAATGCCGGCCTCGACGTGATCCTCATTGAAGGAGGAGAGCCGCCTGATAAGGATAGAATGGAGGTCATTCGCCGAGTAAAGGACAACAGCGTTCCTTGGACGTTTCCTCGGTGGCGCTACGAAAGCGACGGCGATGACGTCGATCTCAATGAATTTGCCGTAAGAAAACTAGGTGGAAGTAGTCTAGCCTGGGGCGCCATCACCCCCAGATTTCTAGAAAACGACTTTCGGCTAAATAGTCGCTACGGTGTGGCAAGGGATTGGCCTTTTGATTATACAGAGATAGAGCCCTACTATGTAGCCGCTGAACGGTTTATGGGGGTGGCGGGTAGCGATAACGACCCCTTTAACGGACCAAGAAGTGCCCCCTTTCCGATGCCCCCATTTCCTAAGTCCAAGACAGACCGGTTCGTCGAAAAGGCTTGCCAACAGCTGGACATCCAGCTGCATAGCGTTCCCATGGCTCGAAACTCTATCGAATACCAAGGCAGACAACGCTGTGTGAATTACGGCATCTGCCGTGCCTGCCCTATTCACGCTATGTATGGATCCGACTGGACCCTCGCACAATTAGAAACGAAGCCAAACTTCCGCCTGTTTACAGGGGTATGCGCACGGCGTATCCTAGCGGACGGAGGTCAGGCTCGGGTGCTATCCTGTATCGATAGAGATCACAAGCAGCGTCATATTGAAGCAGAAAAGATCTTCCTTTGCTGCCAAGGTGTCGAAAATGTAAGGCTCGTTTTGCTATCGGACCTGCTTACAAATACCCCCTCCTTAGGGCGCGGACTTATGGAACATCCTAAGTTCTATATGACGGGAACCGTCAAAGAAAAGCTCGACCCCCATCAGAGAGGCTATGAGTCTGCTACTACCCTACAATTTCACGACCATCCCAGCCGAGGAAACTACTCCGGAGCGCGACTCCTAATCCGCGAAAATGCTGGCCCCACGCCGTCAAAAATTGTTGAGCAAAGTGGACTCTGGGGTGAAGCGTTACGAGAAGAAATTCAGAATCTATTTGGTCGACAAATCGTTCTAGGAGCGTTTTTGGAGCAGCTTCCTTACGAGGAGAACCAGATTACGTTGTCGCGGTCGGTTCGTGATGAATGGGGCGATCCCGGGGCACGGATTCAGTTTCATCTGATGCACAAATACGAGCGGCAGGGCGTAAAAAAAATGACCAGCATTATCAAGAAAATCTATGGGAAAATGGGTGCCACCGGAGTGAGAAGGATCATGAATCCTACGTTATCCGGACACTACATGGGCTGCCACCGGATGGGAACAGATCTAACCGACTCGGTAACAGATCCCAACCTGGAAACCCATGAGATAAAAAACCTCTTTCTCGTAGGGGGAGGCTCCTTTCCTACGGCAGGCATCAGCAACCCCACCCTCACTAGCGTCGCCATAGCAATGAGAGCCGCACAAAAAGTCTGCGAGGAAATGGCCTCCAAACTGGTCACTCGGGAATCATAGCCGCATACATTGCCATAACCCGCTTTAGTCTTAAAAAAAACAGTTAGTGCTACCATGCGAATTATGCACATCGCGCACCTACTCAGAAAATACAACCCTGATGAATGGGGAGGGACCGAAACTGCTCTCAAGCAGTTAATTAGCAATTTAAACGCTAGGGAGATGGCAGGGTCGATTTATTGTCCAAGATGTCCTCCTTATTCGGGCGGTGACCCCTTAGCACAAACGGGATGGCCCATCCACCGATTTCACGCATTTCTCCCAATAGCCGGGTTGAGTGATGAGCAAAAGAAGGCCCATTGGGCGGTTGGCGGAAACATCATGTCATTTGATGCGGCGTGGAAACTTTGGAAAGAACCCGGCCTTTCTCTAATCCATACACACACCTGCAATCGATTGGGTGGCGTAGCGCTTACCGCAGCGAAAGCACGAAATCTACCCTTAGTGGTCAGCATTCATGGCGGGTTCCTCGATCTGCCGCCAGCGTTGGAAGCGCAAATACAGGCTTCGCAAGAGAGAGGGTGGGAATGGGGTAAGATTTTTGGTTGGATCGTGGGGGCTAGGAAAGTCCTTCAGGAGGCTGACGCGATCCTCACCGTAAACCCGAAAGAGGCGCAGCTCTTGAACGAGCGCTACCCCAACAAGCGCATCATCTATCAACCGCACTCGATTTGTGTGGACAGCTACCAAACTGATCATCGAGACACAGCCTATAGGATGTTCCCTCAGCTAATAAAGCGGAAAGTTCTCCTTATTTTGGGACGAATCGACCCGATTAAAAATCCCGCATGGGCCGCACATCAGCTACCTGCCCTTTTAAGACAGGACCCAGAGATCACGTTAGTGTTTGCCGGACCTGCTACCGATGCTAGCTATGCCCAGGAGCTGCAAAAATGGTTAAAAGAGCATCGGCTCCTCGACCACTGCCTCTTTACCAACGCTCTTCCCACCGAGTCGCCACAATTGACAGGGCTCCTCCAATTGGCCGACCTCCTCTTACTGCCATCGCAATCGGAAACATTTGGCCTCGTCATCCTAGAAGCGTGGGCTGCAGGCACAGCGACAATAGCTAGCCGGACTACCGGCGCCGCAAATCTCATCGAACACGAAAAAAATGGCTGGTTGTTCGACCTCGATAAGCCAGAATCCTTTCACCAGCTGATAGTTGGCCTGCTGAAACATCCAAAAAAACGCCAAGATGCGGCAGCGTCGGGACTGGAAGTTATTAAGAAAAATTATGACTCTTCTTTGATAGGCGGCCGAATTTGTGATCTATATCAAACCCTTATTGAGGAGAAGCAGCGGTGAAAAAGGTGATCATCCGTGACGACGACATACATGCGCTCACTCCTATTGAATGCCTAAAGACTTTATATACACCGTTTTTAGAGGCCAACCTTCCCGTGAACTTTGCAGTGATTCCCAACGTCGACACGGAGGCGCAGCTGCCAGACGGCAAGCGAGAGGGATTCCTATTTCCTGTTAACGAGGAAAAAGGGTGCATCTCGATCGCCCAGGGAGGCGAACTTCTTGGTTTCCTTAAGAAGCACCCCCAAATTCATCTGCTACATCACGGCTGCCGCCACACCTACATGGAGTTCGAAACGCCAAATAGGGAACAGGTCGACGCCCTACTAGAGGAGGGAAGCCGCTGCTTCAGAGAAGCCGGCTTAAACGCTCCGACTACCTTTGTTGCACCATACGACCGCTTCTCGCGGCAAAGCATGGGGGTCATTGCACAGCACTTCTCCATTATTTCATCTGGCTGGTATGAGGCGAGACGCCTTCCACTTGCCTGGTGGCCCCATTACCTAAGAAAAAAATGGAGCAAAGAGCCGCATTGGAAGGTAGGGGGTACGCGCCTATTAACTCACCCAGGATGCTACCTCTCCTACCACAAGCCGCGACATCAAATTTTGCCGTTGATTGAGAAAGCCATTGCCCAACAAGAGGTCACGGTTCTTGTTACTCATTGGTGGGAGTACTTTCGTGATGGCAAACCGGATGAGAAATTGATCCAGGTTCTCCATGAAGTAGGTGCATATCTCCGAGATAGATCCGACCTGGAAGTGGTTTCGTTTGCGGACTTGTAAAAAGATAATTCACATGGCGATATCGGGACTGCAAGACCTTTAGCCTAAAAGGTAGGGCAATTCGTATGACACAAGAGACATCGACCGACATTCCGATGGCCTGCCATGGCTTTTTGAGAAGTTACGTGAGACATACAAGTTATGTCCAGAGACTGCGGAATTTCCGAATGCAGAAGCCCGCAATAGAGGAATAAAGCAGTTTTTGGTCAGAGGGATAGATAAGGTTTTAAATGTCAGTTTGATATTTGCCATTACTCATAATCTTCTCAGGTTGATCAACTTGACCCGATCGACCACCTAACGTCACGACACTAAGTAAGAACCATTATGACCATATTGAAAAGAGGGGATTGAAAGGAAAGATACAGCTCAACAGCGAGTCTTTCGTTGGAAAAATTTTAAAAATTGAGCACCAAAAACAGGAAGCTCTATTTTTCTAGAGCCTTCTTGCTTATTCATTCCCATCCTCTGCGATTAATTGGTGATAACCCTCTGATTGTTAGTGCTGCCACACCTCCTCACCGCTCTTAATCACTAAAGAAAAGAAAAAGGGTTGACAGTTGTATTCAGATCGTATACAGTTGCATACATACGAGAGAGGGTCGAATGAACACCAAGACGACACCGATTAGCGTAAGGATCAGTCCGCAAGACGCAGCATTCATCGCTGAACTGGAAATTGGTGAGGCGGAGACGCCAAGTGATAAGATCCGCGCGCTGCTGAAAGAGGCCAGGGAGAGTCGCGAAAGAAACAACGAACTCAGCACCTACCTAGGACTCGTAAGAAAAGCGGTCAATCCACTCTTCGACCAAATCAAGGAGCAAGAGCTCGCCGAAAACAAGCACTCAGAGCTCATCTCCTTTTTTGGAGAGTGGATAGTGAAACTCTTGAGCTACCTCGCCACGCTCGACGGATCGAAATGCGACCTTGAACGGGTAGAAGCGGAAATTAGCACTAGACTCTTCCGCCTATTCGATTTCATTGCTCGGATGGGAATTACCGAAGAGGCGCCGTGCTACGACCCTTGTCTCATTTCTAACAAGCTGCCTCCGCTGATGGAAATCCTTTCCATCGCGGAGACACAACAACAACGCCCTTCGAAAAAGAAGGGTAAATAATAGCCCAGGGCATCAGAGAAACCTGAAGACTGGGTTCACAGGGAGGGAGCGCAATGTGGGCATTTATTCTTGCCCCAGAAAACGCACCCTTTGCCCTCGCACTGGCAGTCATGCTGCTGTTCGCTCTTCTCGAGATACTCACCCTCATATTAGGGGGAAGCCTCTTTGCAGGGCTGGATGGCCTTCTACCAGAAATGGACACGGATCTCGATGGGATGGGAGTTTTCGGCTGCCTCCCCCTGTTCGCACTCGTCATCTTCTGCCTGCTCCTTTTCGGAGTAATTGGACTGATTGTCCAGGATACTGCCATCAGATGGAGCGGCTCTCTCTTGCCGAGAAGTGTCGCAGCGCCACTCACAGCACTCATCGTACTGCCACTTCTTAAGGGACTCAATAGAGCCCTAGAGGGATGGGTGCCGCGCGAAGAAACGAGCGCGATCTGTCGCGATGCCTTAATCGGCAAAAACGCGGAGATCGTACTGGGAAAGGCAAGGAGGGGCTACCCCACCCAAGCGAAGGCCAAGGACGTTTTCGGGAAAACACACTACTTCATGGTTGAGCCACTCAACCCGGAGGACACCTTTAAGAGGGGCGATATGGTCCGTCTAACGGGACGCGACCGCGGTCGCTACTACGCAACAAAACAATAGTACCTAAAAAAAGGAGCAAACTATGAACGCAACCATAATTATCCAAATTGCCATGCTTATTGGCATCGCCGTAATGACCGTTGGACTCATCTTCGCCCGCCTCTACAAGAAGGCGACAAAGGAGATTTCATACGTCCGAACGGGACTCGGGGGACAAAAAGTGATCATGAACGGGGGAGCTCTCGTGCTACCTATCATGCATGACACGATTCCCGTAAACATGAATACGCTAAGACTCGCAGTAAGCCGTAAGGACACCCAGGCATTGATCACTCGTGATCGTATGAGGGTAGATGTCATTGCCGAGTTCTACGTCAGAACACAACCAACTAGCGAGTCCATTGCAAACGCTGCGCAAACCCTCGGAGAGCGCACCATGCATCCGGAGACCCTCAAGGAGCTTGTAGAGGGCAAATTTGTCGACGCTCTTCGGTCCGTTGCCGCAGAGATGACCATGGAAGAGCTGCACGAAAAGAGAACGGACTTCGTTCAGAAGGTGCAGATGGCGGTCACAGAGGACCTACTGAAGAACGGATTGGAACTCGAAACAGTGAGCTTAACCGGTCTCGATCAGACGGACAAGTCATTCTTCAACCCAAACAATGCCTTTGATGCGGAGGGGCTCACCCGCCTCACCGAAGAAATTGAGCGGAGAAGAAAGGTCCGCAACGACATCGAACAAGAGACCAATGTTCAGATTCAGACGAAAGTCATGGAATCAGAAAAGGAACGCCTCGAAATTCGTCGCGAAGAAGAATACGCTCGCCTTCAGCAAGAACGTGAAGTCGAAGTTCGGAGAGCTGCGGAGTCAATGGAAATCGCAAAGGAGCAATCCGAGAAGAAGTGGTTGTCTGAAGAAGCGCGCATCACCATGGAGCAGCAGGTTCGTGAGCGCGAGATTGAGAAGAATCGCGCCATCGAAACGCAAGATGTCGAAAAAATGAAGGCCATTGAGTTGGCTGAGCAGAACAAAGCGATTGCGATTGCTGAAAAGTCCAAGGCGCAATCCGAGGCTCAAGCCGAAGCTAACAAAGCACTGGCGTTAGCAGTCAGAGCCGAAGAACTTGTGGTCACCGCCCGTGAGCAGGAAGCCGCGGAGCGCCGCAAGGCGATCGAACTGATCGAAGCCGCACAGGCAGCTGAACGGGAAGCGATCACGATCAAGGTCGCAGCGGCGGCAGAAAAGGCTGCGGCTGCCGACCAGGCATCTGCCATCCGCGAGCTTGCACAGGCAGAATCGGACAAAGTGCGCATCACAGCTGAAGGTGATGCTGAAGCTGAAAAAGTACGCGCAGCTGCGTCTGAGATCCGCTACACCGTAGAGGCTGCGGGACAGCAGGCGCTAAACGAAGCAGCCAATCTTCTCTCGAGCGAACAGATCTCGATGAAGGTAAAGCTCAGCTTGATCGAAAATCTCGACGAGATCATTCGTGAAAGCGTGAAGCCCATGGAGGCAATCGAAGGCATCAAGATCATTCAGGTCTCTGGCCTAAATGGCGGAAGTGGTGCCGGTGAAGCTTCGAGCGGTGGGTCTGGAAGCCTAGCTGACCAAATGGTAAACGGTGCGCTACGCTACCGAGCTCAGGCACCGCTACTTGATTCCCTTCTCAAAGAGGTGGGCATCAACGGCGGCGACATAAATGGACTCACTCAAGCCCTCCATCAGGAGCCTTCTGAAGGAGAGTGAACCTGAGTCGAGTCGCAAGTTGAAGCATTGGGAGCAAACGCTCCAAATGCTTTTTTTGTCTAAGACGCCTTGCTGTTTAGTGGCATATCCGAAACCATGGCGAGCATGCTGATCCCCCACTTCTATGGCACAGAAGCCAACGAAACTTCCGATTTTCTTCTGAATGACCTCCGCGTACCCGGACTTATCTTTTTCCGCTGGGCAAACGAGCTGACAAGTTTCAAGCAGGTGCAGCAGCTGTGTCGCTCACTGAAAAGGCAAGCGCGTTTTCACGATCCGATTCTTATGATTGACCAGGAAGGCGGCCGCGTGCGGCGCCTACAAGATGGCTTCATTGAGTTGCCCTCCGCTGAGCAAGTGGCTCGTATGAACGAGAAGGAGATCGAACAAGTCTCTTACGAGGCCTCCCTACAGATGGTCGCTGCCGGTATCGACCTCAACCTCGCACCGGTAGTTGACGTGAGCTCATGCGAAGAAGGATTCATGGGTGATCGCTGCTATGGAAACAATGCGTTCAACGTCATTCGCTGCGCTAAAGCGGCTTTACATGGAATGACAAGAGCCGGACTCCGCTCCTGTCTCAAGCATTTCCCTGGACACGGGAGTGCAACGGTGGATTCACATTTCCAACTTCCGATTATCCACGACTACGATACAGCTGCATTGCAGCCGTATCGCGAATTAACGTCAGATGCGGTAATGGTCGGTCACCTAATGGTGCCCGACCTCGATAGCGAAAATCCAGCAACCCTTTCACACAAGATCATAACAGAATTACTACGTAAACAACTCGAATTCAAGGGGACTATCATCACCGACTCTCTAGTGATGGGTGCCATAGCCCAGGGACCTGACGATCTTCCAGGGGTAGCGCGCCGAGCCATCGCAGCAGGGTGCGATCTCCTTATTCTAGGCGGCCGAGCATCCCTAGATGGTGATAGTGGCTCGTGGGAATGTACTCCAGAAATCGTACAGTCGGTCCAATCTGCTGTCCAGCCGTACCCTTGAAAAGCGCCCCTACTCCACGTCCTTTCCCGGCTCCTTTCCCCGTCATGTCCTCTCATTAGGATTCCTCTCTCTCTCTCTCCATTTTCGAACAAACTTGTACACCACATCGCCATCCAATTCCAACAAACCCAAAAAAATTCGCGCGGCCAAGAGACAAAAAACCAATTCCCCTGGACAAGAACCAAGTTGCCAACACCCAAGGCCCTCAGAACATCCGGGCCGACAGCGCGCCCACGTCGCCATGGTGGCCGAGCCAGTAGTTGCGGACCAAGAGCCCCGACAAGGGACCAAGACCTCCAACAATGCGGCTCCAGCCATTCCTACCCACCGCTGCACTGCGAGCATAGTTGCCCCAAGACCTACCCTGGACCTCAAACGGTCTCTTACCCGTCATGAGCAAACAGGCGTGAACCGACACTGCCAATTCAAGCAGACCAAGAGGCTCCCCTCCGGTTTCACGTACTCTCTCCCAATGCCTCTCTCCAGGCTCATCCAGACTCCCCTCTTCCAAGCTAGTCTTCATTACGACCCAACGACCTTCGTCCAATGACCTGTCGCCAATTTCGTTCCCAATGCCCCCCACATTAATCCGACGCGCCGCATCCCCATCAGCATTGAACCTTGAATTCACAAGGGTCTGGAAGTTAAATAGGCTCAAGTTTGCAGGAACCCAACAAACCCATGCGCCTACAGGATCTTCTCTTTCCTTGCACCAACCCAAATTTATGAGAATCTCCTCCTTGGATGGAGGTAGCTCACGCGGACCCACATCACGATCGTATAACGTTCGCCACTCATCAGGCCCAAACACATGCAGATTAAGAACCTCCATCTTGCGTTCAAGAAAAACACCGCTCACAACGGTTTTCCAGCCACGTGAAACAGCCTGAATCCGAGCCAATTCTACCTTGGTTAGATAAGCTAACATCGTCTCATCAACACCGGCTGGCATATGATTCCGGCCGAAGGAAATTCCACATTTGGGGGGAGCCCGGCAGGCAGGAGCATGGAGACCTCGCCACGCACGGCCGCGAGTGCCTAGGTGAAACGTGCAATGTAGAGGAGAAGTGGGCCCGGCACGGACTTCGACCCGTTCAAAATCAGAGGGTTTGATCGTTTCATCAGTCCGCCCGATAGACGGTTGTGACAGGAATCCAAAATAACTACTCACCGTCATGTCCTCTCATTAGGATTCCTCTCTCTCTCTCTCCATTTTCGAACAAACTTGTACACCACATCGCCATCCAAT
>JBFIDQ010000080.1:0-10278 GCA_041603795.1 Chlamydiales bacterium | reverse complement strand
GGCGAATCGTTAACCTTCGAGCGATCACCCAGAGGTCAGACAGCCACTCTGTGCGAAACTAAAACCACCCAAAGTGCCCGGGATCTTCCGGCACTGCTTCCGCAGCGCGGATTTTACACCCCCTATACCCCGGGTTCCGCATGCGCTCCACCCGGGGCTAGATGCTGTGGCTGCTCCCGCAGCCAGGGGTCATCAGCCCAAAACAAGGCGTCTTTGCTATCAAGTATTGACTGGTAAAATTGCCCTGAGGGCAATTGCCCTGCGTTTAATCGCGGCGCATGCACACGACCAGGCAGCCAAGTACGCTTAGGATAAGAAGCGGACTGCCAACCATGAAACAAGCCGTTCCTTCGCTAGTTTTATCACCTCCCGCTAGAAATCCGCCTGCCGTAAAGGCTGCGCCGCTAAACAACGTGCAGGCTAAACCTTGGACGGTTTTAGAGCATGGCAGTTGACACTCTGGTTTGATGTCACTGCTCTGCTTTTCAAGATCGGTCGAAGCGGATTTATAGGAGCGGCCGTTGTAGCTCGAGCTGGAAGAGGGAGACTCTTCGCTAAGAGGAATGGATAAAAGTGGTTCTTTGGAAATTGATGTTAGGGAACTCATGATTGGTCCTTATTACTTGATAATGCCGATAACGCCTTGTGCGATGCGTGCACCGGCGGCGCCACTAGGCTGGCTCGTGAAGTCGTCTGCACCAGCATGGATAATGATCGAGCGCCCAACAACTGAGGTGTCTCCGCTAAGCTTAAGGTGGTCGTCGATGAAGTCAAGGTGCGCATAGCCACTAGCATCAGCATGAAGATTGCCGAGGTCGCCAGCGTGACGGTCAATAGCGCCTCGACCGCCGTGGCTGTGGCCAGACGGATTAAAATGACCGCCGGTGGCGCTGCCGTCGGCGGAACTAATATCTCCCCACTGATGGACATGAAAGCCGTGGTCGCCTGGAGAAAGGTTGAAGACATCGGCTTCTACGCGTACGGCATCGCCAATTCGACTAAACATAATCATACCGTGCACATCGCTGCCTTCCGTGCCCTGCATGTGACAGAGGCCCTTAGATACTTCTGGGCAGGAAACATTTTTTTCCTCATGTGTCGTCTGCTGGCATCCGAGAAGTAGGAACCCGGCTAAAAGGGCTGTTCTTTTCATGGTTTTCTCCATTTGATGCATCATGAATAACGCATCCCCGCTTTCCAAGCAAGGCGTGCCACAAAAGACCTTTGGAGCCAAGGGCGCAGATCACCGACACTTTATCGGAGTGTCGAAAGGCGAGAGGTAGGCGATCGTCGGTGATACAGCGAACGCCACTCATAACTTCCAGAATGGGCATTTGGTCTAGGCCAGGGACAAGATAGCCGACTTTTTCCAAAATCATGGTTGGAGCGTCGTCTGTCGGTTCGGTCGTCACAAAGTCGTGTTCAAAAGTCGCACCGGCGAGTACCGATTTACCATCAGGAGCCATCACGATGTAGCCACCGCCTCCCATTGCGTGGGGGAGAGGAGGGCGATCGGACGGCCAGGCGAAACGAACAAGCTGTCCCTTTACGGGCTTTATCGGAACATCGACAAGTTGTGTGGTTTCCCAACCAGCTGTGACGATGATTTGGTCGGCGTCGAGATCTAGATGCTCGGCTCGTTGGAGCCGGAGCTTTGCTCCGGAGGCGCGCAGGAGCTCCTCGCAGTAGCGTTTGCAGTCGATTACATACGCGCTCGGGATCCAAATGCCCCCCTCGCGAAGCTCAACATCGCCGTAGCGCTTAGCAAGCAGACGAAAGGCGCGCTCCTGACGGGCGCCACGCCAAATGCGTAGGAGTCCGCGTCCAGCAACAACCCCTCCACCGACTGCTGCCAAGAGCTGCTCGGCTGCCTCAAACGCCTCCTCTGTGCCCTGAGTCGCACGCGACCGCACCCCTCCATATTTATGAAGGAGTCCAGCGGCAACTCCAGAGGCGCCACCGCCCGGTCCCTTTGGATCCCATACCTCTACCTCATCGCCGCGTTGCGCAGCAAAGTAGGCAGCAGCGAGTCCGGCAAATCCAGCACCTATGATGATTGTTTTCATGTTGTTGATTTATGTTTTAAGTTTTCCCATGCTCGGAGAGCCCCATCGGTCGGGGCCTTCATCTTTAATCGATCTGAATGATCAAGACTGGTTACGTGAGCTCCCCTTAATATCACGCGCGGATTTTTTTAGAAGGGCGTCTCTCGCAGCACCCACTAAGAGAAGAAGCTTGACGGGAGCGCGGTCTTTAACTTCCTTCTCCATCTGCGAGATCAACCTCTTTATGGCCGTAAAATCGCCACTATCCTGTAGTTGATCAATTTGCTGATTCATTTGGTTGAGTATGGCGGTAATGATTTTTAGTTGATCATAACCTCCCTTCAATTCAGTCGATGCAAGCTGTTCAATCGAAATAAGCGCTTCAGTTATGCATCCGATCGTTGGATTGTCGGAGGCAGGAAGATGTCCCCATGCGCCGAATGGAGTATGGTTTAAGTGGCTCTTTAGGTATTTTAAGATTGGATCCTTTAGCTGATTTCTATCAGTCTCTAGTAGTGTCGCTCTTTTGAAAAAGCCAGGTTCTTTTTGTTTCATGGTATTTTCTAAGTCTTGTTGAATCTGTACGAAGATGTCAATAAGAGACAATTGAACTCCCGATCGTTTGATTTGTGTTTTAAATCGATTAAAAGCATTTGTGTTCAAGCAGTCTAGGTAAGATATGCAAGATTTTACAAATCGTTCATCTACTGAGGTCATT
The DNA here is from genome assembly GCA_041603795.1 of Chlamydiales bacterium. Classification (GTDB taxonomy): domain Bacteria; phylum Chlamydiota; class Chlamydiia; order Chlamydiales; family JBFIDQ01; genus JBFIDQ01. The sequence continues at coordinate 7,515 of JBFIDQ010000080.1, read as the reverse complement.
TTCGGCTCCTGTGAGTAAAGCTCTTCTTTTAATAATCTTATCAAATTATACTATAAATGTCCATGTTTCGTACGTAATATTTCTTTTAATCTCTTGAATGTCTATATAGTTTCTTAGAGTTGGTGATTATTTACCATTTATAAAATATTTATTTGCAATTTGTGATAAAGTAAAACTATGCAGAAGGTATATGAAGAGGCAGAAATATCATGAGTTTTCTTCCAGAAGGAGTTGGGCATCGTATTTCGCCTGATCAAGGTCCAACAGGCGTTGGCGACCTTGGAAAGATTGAAAAAAACAAAGGCGCTAGCACTCTCGGTAGAACTGAAAAGTTTACTGATAAGATAAGGAGTCAAATTGGCAAGGGGTCCTGGCAGAAAAGTCCAACTACCCAAGCTAGCCTTGTCGGACGGCACATCACTCAAAAACAGAAGGGGGATCTCCCAGGCTCTAGAAGAGCGGACTCGCTGATGCCTAAGCCGGCCGCACAAAACTCTAGACAACTCCAATCGATGAGTCTCTCGAGAGAGTTAAAAAGCAGAGATTTAAAGTCTGCAGGCGGCCTGAATAGGGGCGATATGGCTCGATCAGTAGCCGAACCTGTTCGAAAAGCTCTTGGCAAAGAGGTGTTGAAGCCTAAACGTGCGCTATTTGGAAGACGGCATGAGGCATCGATTAAGATTGCTGACAGAATTGGGAGCGCGGTGTTAGGTGATATCGCCAAAAAGGGAGAAGGGCTTGATCTATCTCGGGCGGAAATACGAGCGGGTATCGCGAGCGTAATTAAAGCCGCTTACATCGAGGCCGGCCACAGTCCTAAAAACGCTTCTAATAAATCTGAAAAAATAATGAGTCATATAGAACTTCCAGCATTAAAGCATCTCTCTTCATTGGTGGGAGGCCCCCAGAGTGGAAAGACTTCTGTAGCCAATATGGTTTCACCGGGTTGGGGGAATTATGACAAGATTACCACCGAAGACAAGCAGCGGTCAGAAGCGGGAGGGCGTGGAGGGGTCAACTTCATTACGGGGATGAACGGCTCGCAGATCGTGGTTAAATCTGAGGGTGACATAACCAGCATGTCACTTTCAACCTACATGCTTTCAAAGTTTCACGTTCCCGTTCCTAGAACGGGCGTCGTAACAGGTCAGGAGGCAGACGATCTCAATTTCATTACAAGGAGCGAGGGGGGAACTTGTTTATTAATGGAGGAGGTTACTGGATTCAACCTGCCATCCATGTCGCCAGGTTGTCAACAAACGTTTTTGAAAAATCCAAAGCGGCATTTCAATGAACTTGGCAGACTATGCATGCTCGATGCTTTTCTTATGCCGAGCGCTGACAGAATTGGGCTTTCCGGTTCTCAAAATTCCATCAATGGGGACAATATCATGTTTGATCCAAAAACCCAGAAGCTATTTGCTATTGACAATGATACAGATCTTCATAAACCCCGTGCAGGTGAAGTTACTAAACATCTAGAGGCCTTGCAGAAACCCGCAAGAAATGAAACACTCTTTTCAAGATTCATGACATCTGGGTTGCCTTTGTATGATGAAAATGGTCGCATTCCGGAAGAGGTTAGGATGGAAAAGTTTGGCCCCCCCTTCTATGAGGGAATAGCGCAGGGAAAGATGTTTCTGCTAAAAAGCTTTACTACAGAGGGTAAGGTGGACCCAGAAAAGATCAAAGAATTTGTGGCCGGCTACAAAGAGGTATTCAGTGGAAAAGATGAACTCTTTAATACCATTAAAATGAACATGACGATGAGGCTTCAGAGCCTCCTGTGAACCCAGCAGTGCCTTCTGATGAAAAGGAGTTGACGCTCGAAATACTTTAGTAATGACACCATTGCTCTCTCTCTGTGTGCTCTGCGGGCTTTGTGGTGGTATTTCTTTACAACCACAGAGATCACAGAGCGCACAGAGAGAAAGAGTTAGCCTATATTTCTCGTTTCAAGTCCAACCACCTAACCATTCTCATAAGAACACCCTGCGGCAAACCCAGCACCTTCGATGATTGTCTGCATTTGGTTGATGAGCTTTTCAGTTAGAGGTCTAATTTCTACAGACGATGCTGTTATGGTTTTTCGCGAAAATCGAATTTCATGCTTGAGTAGCTTCTTTACCATTTTAAGTTTCAATTTGTCGATCATCTGAAGAATTGTTGTGTAGTAGTCGACTTGACTACGTTCCAATGCTAGCTTGATAGCTTGCGTGTCGGTGATGCGGATAAGGTAGCTCCATTCTACTAAGAGTTGAGTGATTTCCTTTTCGCTAAACAGTTTGGAATTCCTTAAGTCGTCACGCCTAAAGGAAGCGATGGCATGTTCTCTATGCTGCTGTGTCGGCGCCTCTCGAGTATGCATTCCCATAAGGACCCTAAGAATCTCCAATTGGTCGGCGTAGTGAAGGTGAGCTTGTTCACTGGAAGTGAATGTGCCGGATTCGGGGTCCTTTTCGGCGATGGCGAAACGCACCTCTTCTGCTTTTTCTTTACTGTAGCCTAGGTGACGTCGTACGTAGGTTGCAGCAAACTCTCCACTCTTGGAATCCCATCGGTCGGGGCCTTCGTCTTGACGCATTATGTCGTGACACGCACCAGCAATGGCTAGCTTTACCGTACGGCTTTTTTCTTTCCCTTTTCTTTGTGCGGCGTTAGAAAATAGGCGAGCCGCGATGGCCGTTCGCGTTGCGTGCATGAGCCCATGGATGTCTCTCGGAAGGGCTCTTCCTGCCTTTACAGCGGTTGCATACTCTTCGTGAGTTGTGGCACTGCCACCATAGTATGGATTTTGAAGTGGTAGCGTTTGCCCGTCTTGCTGGAAGGTAGGTGCTGACGGATAAGGTTTGGTGTATTGTTTTAGGATACGGGTCAAGTGGTATGAGACTCTGATTTGATTGGCCTCTCTACCGGAAACTCTCAGCCCCTTGATGGATTTTTCAAGGTCTAGTTTCGCGCTTCCTGAGGTCATCTGCTGCATTTCAAGCAGACGGGCATCGTCGAGGTCGAATACCGTCATTCCAAGTTTTCCAAATATCCCACGGGCCTGATCCAGATTTTCGCGTGGACAAAAAGCGATCTGCATGTCCCTGCCAAGCACTCTCTCATCCTGCAGGAAGAACTCTTGCGTTCCCACACTTTCGATGTAGACGGGGTCTTCTGTAGTTGACGCAAGGACAACGGGAAATGGATGTCGAATCAATTCGACCTCTTCTGGATTGTAATGTGCTCCTTTGGGTAATGGTTGGATCATGAGATTCAGGAGACGGTCTACAGTTTTTTGCACCGCTTGTGCTACCGTCCCATCCTTAACAGCCGCTTGAAGCGTGGTCTGAAGGGGTTGAAGGGCCTTGCGTGCAACCTCTTCAGTTTCACAAAGTCGGACTCTTTGGATGGAAAGCGGTATGCGAACTTTGTCGATCTGTCTGGCAACAAATTTTGGATTTAACCACGTCATTGCGCTATCCAAACTATATTGCATGTTCTGCAGCGATTCTCCTCCCTGGTTCCTACGGGCATAAAATTCGCTGACCAGCAGTCGCGTTGCCGCTAGCCAGAGAAACCTTTGTTTTTTGCAATTGGGGTAACGCTTTGGATCACGATAGTGGGTCCAATTGTGAGTGAAGCGCTCACAGGAGATGCGTTTGGCATTACACCCTCCGTTAGGGTTGTGACTGCCACAAAATTCACCAGAGAAGGCGAGTGTTCCCGTATACGGGTGCTCGGAGGAACTTTTTTCCATTAATTTTCCAGCCGAGAGTAACATCCCTGTTCGAGTCATGGAGGGAAGGTTGGAGGATTTGGTCCCGTGAAGCGCATCAACCTGATGAAGTTCATAAAAGCGGCGCGCTTTTAAATCTTTTTCGACGCGCTGATAGGCTTCGATAAAGTGCTGTCGAGTGATCTTCCAAAAGGTTTTTCGTTGAGTGTCGGAGGTGAATTGAAGATTGTGATGAATGGAGTCTTCTGACCACAATCCACGGGGATGCCAGAGGCTGGCGAATCGTGAGAGGGCCTTTGAAGGGTGGTTTCGTGAATTTTCTTGAGCTCTTAAACGCAGCTCTTCGCTAAAGATTCTAAGCAGCTTCAAGGAGTCGTGACCATCAACGATTGCGTTGTAGGAGGCGACAAGGTGATTGAATGCTTGTCGCATCAATGCCTGCTCAGCTTCTGCTAGCTCAGAAAATGGGGCCGTTGCAAGAGCAGCCTTCGCTCTCTTTTTGAGTAGGCGGTAGGCCTCTATCGTAGCGATTGGGATGTTTTGGTAGTTTCGTGCATGGGTTTTTTTTAGTAGTGCCGCTTCTTTGCCGTTTCGTGCCAATTCTGCCCACAGCAGCGCGAAGTCACTTTTACTCGTCGGATTAAAACCAGTAGGATTCGATAGAAATGTGATCTTTTCGGGAGCTATGCCGGTCGAAAGCAGCGCTCTTTTGTAACTAGCTAACTCCTTCGGGCTACTCTGCAATCTGGCGAGGTCGAGGGTCATTAGCTCCGCAACTAACGGCGTTGGCGACTCCCCATTGTCAAGTAAGATCGTGAACAACTTGTGATAAATGGGCTCTTTCCTGCCTTCGTAGTAGAGGAACTCGAGAAGGGTAGTTTCTTTATTGAAAGAGAGGTCAGATATTGCCCTTTCAAAGGAGGCCGTAGAAAATAGACTGGTGTCGAGCCCGGCTTCAACCATTGCGATGAACACAGCTTCAATCCAACCTTCTGCCTCACGCCTACAAGGCGACCCTCGATTAGTTATCCAAAGCGCCGTGATGGTCGAGATGATGAATCCATCAATGGTGGAAGAAACAAATTCCGATTCGTTCGATTCTAGAGCGACCGCGCCTGCGGCCTTATTTACTTTAGAAGCCTTAGTTTGGATCAAAGTGAGTGCGATGTCGTACGCATGCCCTTGAAGGGCGAGATCTAGAAGGCTAAGAGGCATGACTCCAAAAGTATCTATGCTTCCCTGCCTGTGCTGCGAGCAAATGTTTTCAGCACCGTGCAACCCCAATAAATGGGCCAACAAGGCTTTTCGGCGAAACCCAATCGCTTGGTATAGTGAGCGTCTGAGAATCTTAGGGTCGGCAAGATTTAGATAGTGGTATAAGAAAAACATAATCACGTTTGACTTCGCATACCTATATCGATTGCCATTTACTAGCTTGGCTGGAGCGAGGTCTGGAAGCGGGATTCTTTCACCCCATGTTACACCGGCCCGTTCCAGTCGGTGTAGTAAGTCCGGCTGGCTCCTTTGAAAATCGGCAAACACTCGTCGGAGGCAATCTTCAACCCCAGGCAGAGGGCGGGGCTCATGCGTCTGCGAGGGGTATTGCTGGGTCGGCAAGGGACAAATGACAGCGAGAATATCGTCAAATCGTTCGAGGGATGGAGTGGTTGGCGATTTCGATTGATTGACTTGATCCAGTTCAAGCAAGCAATCTCTGAAAAAGGTTTCACTGGGAGGGTAGGGGTAGAACTTGATGTCTCTGGGACTCTCAGCGTGCCCAGAAAGGAATTTAGTGACATCAGCTGCGGTAGTTTTGGCGCACTCCACCAAGTCTCCTTCCTTCACGAAAAGGTACTCCCTGTCCCGTGTGGCAATGATTTTGCGTCCATCCCGCTCACGAAGGAGATCTAGTGGCCCCAGGTTCGCTACCTTAGATAGTTCGGTGATTGCCGGATCTTCTGGTTGAAGCACCCGGCTGAGATTCATTGATTGAGCGATACAGGTTAACATTTCAAATCCTAAAAGACAGGTTAACATTTCAGATCCTAAAAGTTTGAGGCCATAGACTATATAGGAATCCTCCATTAATAGGAATCCTCCATATTATCTGAAAAAAGACTCGAAATTGTGCCTGGAGCTACTCATCTATTTGAGGAGCCGGGTACTTTCGGTTTGATGGCCAACCTCGCTAAATCATGGTTTGTTCAGCACATCACCAAAGAGCCCCCGCCGAAACCGTAAGATCTTGCATGGTAATCCCAAGCGCCTCCTCTCGGCACAAATAGGCGGCGAGCGCCCCTACCTCTTCTGGCTGCACCATCCTCTTTTGTGGATTGTCTGCCTTTACCCGGTCAATGTATTGCGCACTAGAGCTTCCTTTCATCTCGTCGCCGATCTGTTTCATCCACCCCGTGCCAAAAGGAGTCTCTACCCATCCTGGACTGATTGAATTGCAGGTTACACCGTGCTCAGCTCCCTCAAGAGCAACAACGCGAGTCAATCCAATAACGGCTGCTTTAGAGGCGCAGTAAGCAGAACAACCCACCGCACCCACAGAACCTGCAGTCGAGGCAATATTGATAATACGTCCGAAACCTCTCTCAATCATTCCAGGGAGAGCTCGCTTTATTGCACGGTAGGTGCCATTGAGATTCACATCGATTACTTTATTCCAAAGATCGTCGGGGTGCTGGGCAAGAGGTTGATCAGCGCTCATCCCAGCGGCGTTTGCTAAAATGTCAGGGGCTCCCAAGACACGCTCCACCTCCTTAAAAAACAGATCCATGGAGTGGTCTGAACGCACATCTAGGGCCATACCAAGTGAAGTCACACCCAATTTTTCAATCTCCGAGCAGACCTCCTCCAGCTCGCCTTTATCTGGCAGATAGACCACTTCACGGTCGCACTCCTCTTGCTGGTCTTCTCTGAGCAAAGAGCCGATTGCGACAGCTGCTCCGCGCTCAGCAAATGCTAGGGCCATTGCGCGCCCCATACCAGACGCACCACCAGTCACTACCGCAACTCTACCAGCCAGATAACGCTCCATCTCCACAACCCTTCTTTTCCCTAAAAAATAACGAGGGGCTCAAATTTCGTCTACCTAGATTTCCGATAAGCTGTTACAAAAAGAGTAATGAGTAAGAAAAATATCTACATTTTAGGGTCGGACTCCTTTAGTCTTAGAGAGCTGGAATCAATCCCTCACGCCAATCGCTACCAATTCCATAGTCTAATCGATTACAAGGAAATAATAGAAAAAGACTTTCCCGTTCTTCAGATGTATCACGATTGCGTACAAGAGCTTGAGGGAGGCAGTGTTGATGCCATTATTGGATATTGGGATTTTCCAGTGACGACGATGCTTCCACTTTTGGCGAAAAAAGCGGGTATTTTAAGCGCTTCTTTTGAGAGCGTTCTCAAGTGTGAGCACAAGTATTGGAGTAGACAAGAGCAAAAGAAATGCATACCTGAGCATATCCCGCGATTTTTCCTCGTAGATCCATTCTCCAAGGAGGAATCCTTTGTAGAGCAAAACCTACAATTCCCATTTTGGCTCAAACCGGTAAAGTCTGCCTCCTCTTTTTTGGGATTTCGCATCGAGAACAAAAATGAGTTTGAGATTGCTTTAGCAAGCATTCGAAAAAAAATCACCTGGATGGCAAAACCCTTTAACCTTCTCCTTGAAATGAGTGGCTCTCTGAAAGAAATAAATGGGATCGATGGATACTACTGCATTGCAGAGGACATAATATCAAGTGGGTGGCAATGCACACAAGAGGGATATGTGCAGG
>JBFIDQ010000079.1:0-10340 GCA_041603795.1 Chlamydiales bacterium | reverse complement strand
GCCAGTAAGGGACTTTCACCCTCTAGTTCGTTGCCATGCCGGGCACACCTAGAGGCCGTTGCTGCTGCCGCAGCAAAAAAAACGCACTGCACAAACCCCATATTTCCGTCACAAATACTTATGCGTAAAAGGGTGCTTTTCAAGGGTACGCCTGGTTTTTTGTCCCAACCCACGGCTGCGCGCACTCGCATCCGCGAGTTGCACTTGCCATGGGCTAAAATCTACCCACCCGCTTTCGCGGACTGCGGTACTTTTTGCATCAAATAGAATTCTTGCAGGTTTTGGGTATTGACAAGGGCTTACGCTAAAGATCGAGCACTAGCACAATCTGGTGTAGATCTTTACTGCGCGCCAGCAACAGGGAACTTCACCGAGTACTTGAGGTGATTCTGGATGATTACCTGCTTGCCGACTTGCTTTGCGACATTGACGACGAGAGGACCAACAAGGTTGGCCGTGATCTCTTGTCCTTCGGCCTGATGAATGTTGACGATGCTTAGCACGAGAGCATCGCCAGGGGAATCCAACTCGAGAAAACTGACGTCGTCATCACAGAGATCTGGTTGGTATTCAGGGCAGATTAGAAACGGGTCGATTGTCACGAAGGCAAGGTTGGGCGTGTTCACGGCTTGCAACCAAAGAAATGGATGTTCTTCTTCGTTTGCGATCAGGACGAAGTCCTTTACTGACTCAAAAGCAGGAAGACCGTCCGGAAAGTGGATTGTCTTCTTGTTCTGGAGGATTTTGTCCTCTTTCTCTGTATTTGGCTCTAGTGATTGCACGCTGTCACCTATTTCTAGGGTTAAATATAATTGAGTAACCCTGTTTGCAACATCCGGCCTCCTGCTGCTAATGCTGCTTCGTAAACATTCTGTACATTATTGAGTTCCAAGATGAGCTTGGCGATGTCGGCATCCTCCACATCAGCTAGGAACTGCTCTACATTCGCACTCTGCTCAATGGTCCGGTTTCTGTCAAGTTCGAGAACCTCTTGGGTTCCTCCTAGGCGAACCTCGGCAGCAACTAGGTTGCGTGAGGCCTTTTCGATGTCCTCTAGAACGCCACCTGCCCCGGAGAGACCTATGGTGTCGTTGTTGAGGAGCTTATCGCGCAATTCGATTACCGTGGCGAAGACATCTACGCCCTGGTTGCTGTCGATAAAGACTCCTGCAGCATCCGGATCTCCTGCGTTGGAGCCGACGACATTGAGTCCGGTTGAACCATGGTCATTTGTTTTCACTCGCCTAACGGTGCTATCGCCTTGGAAGAACACCTTTGTGACCCTGCCATTGTTGGGGTCAACCTCTGACTGAAACGCGGGCGTATCTGTCTTGCTTCCGCTGAAAATATAACGTCCACCATGCGAAGAGTTTGCGGTCTGCACGATGTGTTGCAGCAGCTGCTCCAACTCCTCCGCCATCCCCGCGCGATCCGCTGCCGTCTTGGTTCCGTCAGCAGCGGAAATGCCGAGTTCATTGATTCGCCGCCACGTATTGACCGTGCTATCGAGGGCTGTTGCCGTGATATTGGTCCATACATTCGCACTTGAGATCGTATTTTCATATTCCTGATAGCGAGTGAGCTGATCCTTAAGGCCAAGCGCCTGACTTGTACCAATTGGATCATCTGACGGCTTTAGAATTCTCTTATTCGAGCTGATCTGCTCGAATAGCCGCTCCTGCACCTGTAGCTGCTGCTGAATATTATGCAGCAGGTTGTTGGTCATCTGATTGTTACCGACGCGTCCAATCGCCATAAAAACTCCTTTTCTTAAGTTTCCCTACTGTAGTCGTAGGATCTCTTCCGCCATTTGGTTGAAGATCGAGAACATTTTTGCATTCGCCTCATAGGCGCGTTGGAACTGGATCATTGTTGCCAGTTCCTCGTCGAGGTTTACTCCTGAGATCCGATCGCGTTCCGCTTCGAATGCCTGTAGGAGCAGTGATTCGTTTTCGTTTAGGTTATTCGCCTGCTGTACGCTCGTACCGACATCTGCGATGATGTTCTGGTACGACTCGTTGATTGTGAATTGTCCCCCGGAGACATTCCCGAACTGAAGTTCCGCCATTGCTAGTGCGAGCGTGTTGTCACCTGATGTCAGCTTGAAACCCGCATGAATATCATCAGCCCCGGAAATTCGCTCATCGATGCTGATGTCCGATGCTGAACTTCCCTGGAATAGCGTATTGAACTGCAGTGTGGTCAGGAGACCTGTCGTATCTGCCGCTCCACTGTATCCTGCTGGTGGCTCATCGTTCACCGCTGTTGGGTAACGATAGTCGTTTGCAAACCCTAGGCGGAGGTAGTTTGTTCCTCCGGCAAGGACCACATTCCCCTCGGTATCGGTTTGTCCCGCATGAGTGATCTCCATTTTGTTAGTGACACCGTTGAATGAGGCTGTCACACCATACTGAGCAGTCAGCGTATTGACCTTGGCGATGACGTCGTCGATGGAGTCCGTTGACGCCACCTCAATCCTCAGTTGTTCCACAATGTGGCCGTTGGTTTTCGGTGCGGTTTCCGTGTCCGTTTCAAACGCATTGATTGTAAAGCTGCCTGACATCCCCAATGCGGCTGCTCGTACCGAAGCGACATTGGGCTCGCCCAGGACTGTCTGCAGCTCCGTTACGTCACGTGACGCCATAACGGGCGCTACACCGACTGCATTGCTTGTTTTGTCTGTTTGACTATATCCCATGAGAGCGAGGAATCCGCTCGTGTCGTAGCCACCGGTATTGTTGCTAATGGCAAACGTCGTCTCCCCCATGATGTTCTCACCCGAAATCGTATCTAAAGAGATCCGTAGTCGACCATCATTGTTGGTATCTGACACAAGAATTGAGTCAAGACCAGGAATCGAGCCCAGCTTTGTTGCGATATCGCTAAGGCTATCGTCATCATCGATCATGATGCCATGCATCCGAACGGCATTGTTCGAGCTATCATAGAAACTAACCGTCAGGGATCCCTTGGTGCCGGAGGCAACCAGATCGAGATCCGTTGTCGCACTCTTCACCCCGAATGCATCATATCCAAGACGACTCTCAAGTAGAGTGTGGGCATCCATTGGGACCCCGTTGGAATAGACCTTGTTGGTCTCTGTAATTACTGTACTCACGAATGCGTCGAGATCACTTCTCATTCCAGGAATGACATTGTCGCGAACATTCAGAATTCCAGAGAGCCTGCCCGAGGAGAGGCCCTTAAACTGATCGCCGTACTGCCAGCCTACCGCCATTTTTGTTGGATCCATGGTGTCCTGTCGCAGCACCATTTTTTCCGACGAGTCCTCGATCACCGCTGGATGGGATCCAATGAAGACCGTGAGCATTCCATTGTTCTCCGCTGAATAGCTGACACTCGCCATTTCAGAGAGGTCATCGAGGACCGCATCGCGCTTGTCCCGTAGGTCATTGGACTTGCCATCGCCACCTGCCTCGATGCGAAAGATGTCCTTGTTGAGTTGCGCGATCTCCGTGGTCAATCCATTGATTTGATTGAGCGTTTGCTCAACTTGATTATCAATTTCGTCACCAAAACGCTTCAGCTTGCCATCGACGTCCTGGATCAATGCTGCCAGGTTCTCGGTGTGTGTGATGACACTTGATCTAGTAGCAAAGCTTTCCGGATCATTGGATAGCTCTGACCACGCCTCCCAGAAATTGGTGAGGCCTTGGTTCACAGAGTTGTCTGAAGGCTCATTGTACGCCGTTTGAAGACGCTGTAGCCATTCATGCTCGATCTCATACCGCGCCGTTGTGCTGGCTGCACCACGAAGCTGATCGTCGAGGAGTTCGTCACGAATTCGATGGATCTTCGTGATCTGCACCCCCTGTCCTAGAAAGTGACCATTACTTAGTGTCGATCCAAGAGTGGCGAGGTCGACACGCTGTCGGGAGTGATTTTCGTTGGCGGCGTTGGCAATGTTTTGTCCAACGACCTCCTGCAAGATGCTGTTGACGCGGATGCCTGTTTTAGCGATCCGCATACCGTCGAATAATCCTGGCATGCTTACACCTCCCTGTTGATGATGCTGACCTTAGTTTTGGGTCCCTTCCTCTGGATCCCTTCCTTGGAGTAGGTGGGGTTCGGCTGAGAGGGATGAATGCGCTGAAGGAGCTCGCGTGTGTGTGCGATTTTCCCTTCGATCAAGTAGTTGTTTCTCGTTCCTTGCTCCGTCATCTGCTCGATGAGCGCAAGCATTTGATCGCGTAAGATCAGGATCTCACATGATTCGGAACTGGCGTATTCCCTGAGAATGTCAAGTGATTCGTGCTCATCCTGCTCATCCAGATCTTCGCCTGTGAGGAGTTCATAAAGCTTAGCGACCAGTATTAGGCGCTCCTCCCGCTCACGCGCCATTGTTTGCAGCATTTTCTCACGCTGCACAAGCAAGCTTTTTATCGTGCTTGGGTTATTCTGCAGGTGCGCCTGCTGCTCCTCGTACATGCTTCCAAGAAGCTCGCGGAGCACGTCGATTTCGCGGCCCATCACTTCTTTGAGAGCGACCTTGGTCTCCTTGACCCTTCGTTCTGTGCCGTCCATGGCGAATTCCTTTTGTTATTTAACTTTTCAGCAAACCCTGGCGCTGTTCCATATGTTGCGTGACCATGTCACCTATCCCTAGTGATCCACGTGCTCCCAGGATGCTGGAGAGTTCGTCGTGAAACATCGACTGCACTTGCTCGCCCTCATACCCACCCATGAGTGGATCTTCATCGATCGATGCTCGCATTTGTTCGAACATCATGCGATAGAAAAGGGCTTCAAATTGACCCGCCACGGCCTTCGGATTCTTTGTGTCCATGGCGGCGGCGAAGTCACCCGTGTAAAAACTTGTCGCCGATGTATCTGCTGTTGGTGGTGAGAACATATTTTCTACCTCTATCTTGGGATGACGACGATGTCTGCATGAATCATTCCGGCTTTGTGCATGGCACTGAAGACGGAGATAATTGATGTCGGCGTCAGTTTTAAAGCGTTGAGCGTCTGTTGCACTTCTCTTAAGTCGGTTCCTGCTGGGAGCGTCAAAAAGTTAGCTTGGTTTTCTGATACCTCCAGTTCGGGAATGTCGTAAAAGGCGGTGGAGCCCTCCAGGAAGCCTTGTCTTGTTACTGGGGTGATGTCCGATGCCACGGTAACCGTTAGACCGGCCACTGCAATCGAACCTGGCTCCATTTTGACTTCATCCGTCATCGCGATCACTCCACTTCCCTGATCAACGGTGATCGTCGCCTTGCGAGATACTGTTGATGCGAGATCACCAATGTCGGCGATGAGACGGGTTAGGTTGCCATCACGAGCAAAGAGTGCGTCGTCGAGCTGTACGCTGACTGTCGATGCGTTTGTTGGAATGGCGCGTATGCCGAGTCCGTCCATTTGTGCATTGATGGAGTTCGCAATATTAGTCGACGTACGGTTGTTAGGGTGCTTGAGGAACATTTCAATTCGACCAGCTTCGATACGGGTGCTAGGGATCTCTTTGACCAACTGGCCGCCCCCAAGGACGAATCCGACAGTGGGATGTCCGATAGTTACGGAGGTCGGGGTACCTACAGCACCAGCAGCTGGACTCGCTGCAAAGTAGCGCGCTCCCAGGGCGAGAGCTCCAGAGGCCACGGCATACACTTCATCGGTACCAAGAGGGGATAGAGTGGATCCCTCAAGATGACCATTCTGCAGGGACTTTGCGTCACCTACGGACTTAGCAGCCACATCAAACGTGCGCTGGTAGGGATCAATCTCTGCTGATAAGGATACGAGAGCCAGGTTCTTTTTCTTGATATCGTCAAGACTCAGACGTATTCCCTGCCTCTCCGCGACATTCAAGAGTAGCTTGATGGCCGCGCGTCCGGAGTCACCAGTTCCATTCAGGCCCGAAACAACGCCGAATCCAGCCATTTTTACTCTTTCCTCACCGCTGATCTCCACAAGATCGCGGATCTTGATGGTTCGACCGGGGGCGGGACTCGAGCGGAGGCTCTCCATGCGCTCATTGAACTCCGCCCAAAGGTCATCGACCATCGGATCGGCCGCGATAAGTGGAGCTGCTGTGAGTAGGCCGAGAGCAGTAATAATTAGAGGTCGTACTTTCATGGTTCTATCCTTAGAAGATGAAGTTAAATACTTTGTTCAAGAAACCCTCGGCGACATCCTTACCGCCAACCTCGCCCACAATTTGCACCTGGGCGTCGGCTACTTGGTGACTGCGGATGGTGTTGAACGGTGTGATGTCACGTTGGCGAATGATGCCGCTCACGAAGATCTTTTTATCTTTGCCATTGATGTTGACAATGCGGTGACCTCGGATGACAAATTGTCCAGGGCGGACCTCCTCTACAAGGCGCACCTCCAGTTTTGTTTCGAATTTGTGAGCCGATTTGTTGTCCGCAGAAGCGCTTGTTTTCGAATCACTATCGAATGCGATTCCGGGATCATCGCCTCCTCCTGCTGTGTGAACGAAGCCATCATCAATGTTGAACTTTGGAATGAAGAACTTGGTCAAATTGACCTCCGCCTCCGATTTCCTCTCGTGGTCACGAGAGCCGCTGTCAGTTGTATCTGACCACTCATCGACGATCATTGTCAAGATATCCCCGGGGTGTCGAGCGATAAAGGTGGCAAAGGGTGTGCTCTCTACCTTGTAGAGGCTACCTGCGATTGCCGAGAGATTTCCGGCTGCTAGGAGTAAAGCGACGACGAGCGTTTTCATGTTCCTGTTCCTTTTCTTATTGCATCTTCATTATGGCAAGTCCGGGGCGCTCAACTCGCGCCTTCAGGGTCTCTCTGCCATTCACGGGATTGCTAAAAAGCACCGTATCCCCTTTTTTTCCACTCTGCAGCGCTTCGGCTCCAGTAATGGCCATCTGCACCGCGCCGTTGATCACGAGTATCCGATTGAGGCTTCCGCGTTCAATCAATGTGGGTTGATCAAAGTCTTTGGCACTGGCAACGTGTCCAACGGGTAAGTTGCGGGTGGCAACCATTCCCATTATGTCTTCCAAGTGTGCGATTTCCATGCCAGTGGCGTCAGTAACTTCAGCGCGTCGCATCTCGATCTGGCCAGCTTCTACGGGCTGCCCGCGAAGCACGGGTCGTACAATGACCGCGGTCTCTTGATGCAGAGCGATTTTCGCTCTGACTCGACGTGTGGCGAGCACTTTATCATCTGACCGCACGGTAAGGGTGAGGGTCACCGCCCCGGCGAGCTTTTGACGGCCCGCCTCTATATCAATTTGATGATTGCCGCCGGCAGGAATTGCCCATTCTTTGGCCCCCTGAAGGAAGTCGACCTCAGCCTCCTTGCTGGGGCCGACCTGGGTGGTAATCCATTGGTTTACAGTCGCCTTAATCACCTCACTGCTCAGCTTTTCAGCTTCTGTGTAGATGGACGTTTGGAGTCCAAAGAGCTTGACGTGAGAGAGGTTCGCTTTGGAAAGTGCTGAGCGAATCTTAAAAGCGGAAATGACTCGATTTCTGCCTAGAGCTGGTACGGGTCCCAGCTCTAGGTCTTTGAGTTGATCGCGAAGGGTGAGGTCATGTGTATCGATGACAGCGATCTCTCCCAGAGTTATGGTTGGAGCGCGTACGGCGACTTGGTCGACGAGGCGCACCTCAATACCCATGAGAGTGGTCGTAAATCCTATGCTAAGGAGCGTCATCCATTTCTTCATTGACCTATTCCTACGTTAAACTGTTTGTGTTGTGGTAGCTGCCATTTCATCAGCGGCTTTTACCATCTTCGAGTTGATCTCATACGCTCGCTGTGTGCTGATCAAATTGACCATCTCTTCCACAATCGAAACATTCGACATCTCAATGAAATGTTGCTGGATGGTTCCAGCCCCCTGAGTGCCAGGCTGTAGCAGCTGGGCATCGCCTGAGGCGTCGGTGGTTGAGTAAAGGTTGCCACCCATGGCGCTGAGTCCAGATGGATTCAAAAACATCGCCATTTGAAGCTGTCCGATGACGCTCTCGGACCCAGTCTCGTCGACGTAGCTCACCTGCCCTGTCTGCCCGAAGTTGATGCCGCGTGCGTTGCTGGGAACTTGTCCAAGTCCTGCAATTGCAAATCCATCGGCATTCACAATGGTTCCGTTGTTGTCGACTTTCAATGCACCATCCCGTGTGTAGGTGGGCTGGCCATCGGGTCCCGTAACTTCAATGAAGCCCTTGCCGTTGATGGCAACGTCGAGGTCGCGATCGGTCCGCTGTAGTGGTCCCTGACTAAACTCTTTGGTAATGCCGGCAAGCTGCGTTCCGGTACCTACCTGTTCCCCAACGGGGTCGCTGGTGGAGTCGCTTGTTGCCGACCCGGCATCGCTTAGGGTCTGGTAGAGAAGATCCTGAAAGTCCGCTCGGCTTTTTTTGAATCCGACCGTATTGGCGTTCGACAGGTTGTTCGCAATGACGTCCATATAGGTCATCGCAGCTTGCATTCCTGTACTTGCTGTCCATAGCGCGCTTGGCATTGTTTTGTCCTCCTTGACTTACCCCGTTATCCCTAACGGCGTACGAGTTGAAATAGTTTTGCTAATCCATCCATCTGCAGCTTCATCGCCTTCTGATTGGCGCTGCCGCTTTTGGACGCGTTCATCATCTCCATCATCTCTCCGACGATGTTGACGTTGGAGCCCTCAAGAGCTCCTTGCTTCATGATGTTCTTTACCCCGTGCTCGCCGACTTCGATTTTAAACGGATTGAATTCCCGGGCATATGCGTCTGGTATCTTGAAAAGGCTCTCTCCCAAACGTTCCATCGCCTGTAGGTTGGAGCTCGATTGCACATTTGGATCCTGGCTTTTGTTGAAACGGTAAGCGGGGAGTTTTCCGATTTCCTCTCCGGCCTGATAGATAGCTCCAGAATTAGTGACACTGATTTCACCCAAACTTGGATCAACTTGGATGGGCTGACTCCCTTCATCCAATACAGTGTGGCCACTCATGAGGAGGATGCTCTCGCTGTTGGGGTCGCCTGGAGTAAGATTTCCGAAGGAGAGAGTTCCGTTACGGGTGTAATAGGTTGTGTTATCGGAAGGGTCGCGGTTTTGTACGGCGAAGAAGGCATTAGGAATACTCGTATCCAGCGCCACGTGCATAGAATTGCCGGTCTCGCGGGTCTCACCGGTCTTGACGTGGTCAACATAGTTGCCCGTGCGCTCCATACCATAGATCTCAGGGAGCCGTTTCCGCACTGCGGAGTCTACGTACTTGCTAAAGGGGTGCTCTTCGCGAGTGCGGAGTACCATGCCAGCCCGACGGAATCCCGTGGTATTGGCGTTCGCCATGTTGTGCGACACGGCGTCCAGTCGCTGCTTGTTGTAAAGGATTCCTGAGAGGCCTGCTTGGTAACCTTGAATCATGGCCAGTTGCTCCTGCGTTCTTCGTTTGAGCAGATGCGATTTCAATGCCAGGCGAAAATTTGACGGTGTCAGTGCTGGATTCATTTGCCTGAAAGGGCCTAGCTACGGTACAAGCAAAAGGTATCCCTCTGAACAGAAGAGATTTCACTTATGGAACTCGGTGACTTTCACCCTCTATTCCTGCACTTTCCAATCGCTTTATTCATCGTGGCCTTCACACTTGACATGCTCCACTTTTTTTCTGGCAGGTCGACGCGGGTGATGGCTAGTTGGATGACCATTGTTGCCGCAGGCCTTGCCCTTCCTACGATATGGACCGGACTCGATGCCTCCTCTCGCTTTCATCCGGATGATCCGACAGTGTCGACGCATCAGCTTCTTGCCTACGCGATTGGAGTTGTAGGGGTGATGCACGCCATTATTCGCGTGGGAGCCCTGCGCGGCCGCTGGTTTCCTAAGCCCGGACTCACTTTGGCTATGAGCAGTCTCATTGTAGTCTTGGTTTGTTTTGTGGCGGACTTCGGCGGGCTCCTAGCTCGGGGAAAGACACCTTTTAGAAGAAGGAGCGTTGCCGCTGCAATGGGCAGCATAGCAGGGCAGCCTCTAAGCAAAGAGATTGTGAAGTCAGACGATCTAATGGGTGCTCTTTCTGAACAGGTGGGAGTGGTCGACGCAAATCGGGTGTTTTCAGATAACAATTGTGTCGCGTGTCACGCACAAGCCTTTCCTAAGGAGGGACCGTTAGGAGTCTCGCTGGGAGCCAATCCAATGCTCCCAAGAAACACGGATGGTACTCTCAAGGATCTTTCGAGCTCGTTATTTTATCAGACCGTTATCTTGCGCAATGAAATGCCAATGCCGCACAATGGCGTTGAGGGGGGGTTAACCGACTCGGAGCGCCTTATCTTACTGGCCTGGTTGAACAATGGCGCTCCCGTTCAGGTGCTTTCGGAAAAGGAGTAGGATCTCTCCGCAATTT
>JBFIDQ010000078.1:0-10382 GCA_041603795.1 Chlamydiales bacterium | reverse complement strand
TTGTGATCAGGAACTCCCTTGCCAGAATTTCAGCTGTTTTTCCCATGATTAGGCCACAAGTGTAGTCCGTTAGGCCAGCTTCTAGCGCGACAACAGGCGTTAGCCATGCTGGACGAAACGTCGAAAAGAGCTTTAATTTCTGACCGATCGTTTTTGCGCGCATCATCTTGCCAAAGAAGCCCGTCATTTTTGCGCCGTAGAGTAGTGGCACATTCGACATCGACTCACACGAACCAGCGAGGATGATATCAGCCTCCTCTGCTAGAATCATGTCCGCTGCGGAGGTTACCGCCTGCATGCCGGATGCACAGTTGCGTTGCACTGTGTGTGCAGGAACGTTATCCGGAATGCCCGCTTTCAGCGCAGCGACTCTCGAAACGTTTGCTGCCTTGTGAGGCATCACCCCATTTCCCATGATCACCTCATCGAGGTCATCGACAGAAAAACCCGTCCGTTCTAATAATCCCTTAATTGCAAAGGCGCCCAAATCATCGGCTTGATGCCTTGCCAAGGGTCCACCCATCTTACAGAAGGGGGTTCTCACTCCATCGATGATGGCGAGTCTCTCTTTCATACTGGCTCTCCTGCTTCTATCTTCTCTTCCATATACAATGCATCAACAAGTTCACTGTATTTTCCCAGGACCACGTTCCGTCGAATCTTTAAAGTCGGAGTGAGTTCTCCTCCTTCTACGGATACCGGGTTGGGAACAAATCGCCATTTTTTAACACGCTCCCAGTCATTGAGCTCTCGATTTACTGATGCTACTAATGAATCAATCTGCTCTCTTACCGAAGAACTGTCAAGGAAATCTTCATGGCTCATATGAGCCTGTCCCGCGCCCTCTTTCATTTTCTTCACGAAATCGAAGTCTGGAAAAAAGAGAGCTGAGACGAAGCGTTTCCCCTCTGCCACTACCATCACCATATCTACAAGAGGGTGGCGAGAGAGGGCGTGTTCAATGGGGATGGGGGTCACCATTTTTCCATTGGACGTCTTGAGTATCTCCTTAATCCGCCCCGTAACCTTCAGATTGCCATCCGCGTCGAACTCACCGCAATCCCCAGTATGGAACCAGCCGTCACTATCGATCACCTCTCGTGTGGCCTCTGGATTATTGTGATAGCCCCGCATCACGCTGGAAGATCGTGTAATGATCTCGCCTTCAGGGCTGATGTCTACTTCCACCCCTGGCCACGGTTTTCCCACTGTTCCGGGGATATTATTTCCCTTGTAGTTGGCAGCGATCACCGGTGAAGTTTCCGTTAGCCCATATCCCTGGTAGACAGGCACCCCGATTTTAAGAAAAAACCGACAGAGGTCCCCATCTAAGGCAGCTCCTCCGCAGATCACCCCGCGGAGACGTCCGCCAAAGGCATCGCGAAACTTATGGTAGACCAATTTATCCGCAATCGCCAACTCCGCTGTAGCGAGGAAGCTCTCCGACTTACCATGAGCTAGGTGAAATGCCCAGCCCCCGACCGTTTGCTCTGCGAAGCTCGCCTCACGAAGACGCGCCTCCATTTTCGAATGAAACTTTTCCAGCACCCTGGGCACAACCGCACAAATTGTTGGCCGCACCTCTCTGAAGAATTCTGCAAGCCGATTATGATCGTCTACAAAATGGATACTCAGCCCCGAGCTAAGGTAGAAGTAGACGATGGTTCGTTCGAAAACATGCGCCATGGGCAGCAGACTTAATGCCACATCCTTTTTCGGTGTCAGCGGAAAGCGAAGATGTGCAGCGTGTACCTGAGAGATGAAATTACGCTGAGTGAGTTCCACGCCTTTAGGGACCCCGGTAGAGCCACTCGTGTAGATGATTGTTGCCACATCATCCTCATGCACACGATCTCGCAACTGCGCAAAGAGAGCCGGATCTTTTTTGGAGAGGCGATCTCCCGCTTTCATGAGCGCATCTATTGTCGTAGCTTCGGCCTGTGGAGGCAGTTCAGCTTGGTGCACAAAAACGTGTTCCAGACGCTCATGTGAACGCTGCAACGTATTCCACGCGTCTTGTCCCACGACAAAAATACCCTTCATCTTGGCATCATGTATTTGGAACTCAAAGTTATCGTCAGATACTCGATTGAAGATAGGGACCGTGATCCCGCCCGCGATTTGAATGGCGAGATCTACAACGAGCCACCACGGCGACGGAGAAGAAAGAATGCCTATGCAATCGCCTTCTTTTATGCCCATCTCGTGTAGTCCCAGCGATACACGTCGCACCCGTTCGCAAAATTCCTCCGTGGCGAGGTGTTTCCAAACGCCTTCTTCTCTCCAGTTAAAGGCGTAGCTATTGCGGTACGTATTGAGGACATACCTAACCATTCCCGGTACGGTTGTATACGGCTTCATAGGCCCCCTATATTCTCTAGATCTGTGAATCTTTCCGGCTAATCCGGACCAAAGCCCATCTTGTGAAATTTGGTATTAATACTCAAAGACTTTTTGGAGAAGCAGGGGGATTTTAGGGCACCTACCTTGAGCCGAGGTCGCGATCGAGAAGAAGTAGCGTTGTACTCATCGCATCTCTACCCATACGGAGACGATTAACAATTCCCGAGAAGGTATTTTCCTCTTCCACCTGTTCGCTTAGAAACCACTGAAGGAAAGCGCCGCAGTCATATTCTTCTAGCTTGTGTGAGAGGGCATAGAGGTTATGGATGAGCGCTGTTATTTTCTGCTCGTGAGCCAAAGCTGCTTCAAAAGCCTGTAGTGGCGACTCGAAGCTTGTTGTTACTGCCGGGATACTCGAGAGTTTGAGGTCAACACCACGAGCTAGTAGAAAGTTGTAGAGCTTCATTCCATGTTCGATCTCTTCCTGGCTCTGCTTTCGGAACCATTTTGCCATGCCGTCGAGGGAAAGCTGGTCGAAGTAGGTGGCCATTCCCAGGTACATGTAGCTTGATTCGAACTCGCATTTTAGCTGCTCGTTGAGTTCGTCCACAAGAGCGTGTGGAACCAAGCGCCCTTGTATGAGGTCGTCGGCTGGAATGATATTGGAGTCGATTTTGTCTTGAACAGAAGTCATAGGGTGCACCCGTATTTGTAATTTAGATGGCAATTAGGGTGCACCAGATAGGGGATTTAAGCCAAGAGCTTAATCTCGATTTACGAGTGCTAGCACAGCGCCAGCACCGAGTCCCTTAAGAAAAGAAGTCGCCACCCACGCTGCGGTGAGCATACATGAAATCGGCATATAGCCACAGGTAGCGATTTGCACGCTGCCCAGGATGAGTCCAACATCCACCCCAAAACGCAACCCATTTTTCATATCTTTGTGCGCGAACTGTCCATGAAAAATATACGCCATTACAGCTGCAAAGGCGATCTGACTCAAGGTCATGGCCAGCATGCAGCTTTCCTCTGGCGAGCGCCATAGGTGAGGCGTCTCTTGGTAAAAACCCATCAACAGGTAGCCATGAACCAACCACTCATAGACAAAAACAAAGGCAAAAACTGCGACGGTACCGATAGCAAAGCTTTTTATGTTCACTTCCTTCTCCTAGTTTGGAATGACATAAATAGAAATACAACAAAAGTGACATATACTGCCAGCCAATACAAAAACGTGCCAAATCGCGTGACTAAAAGGCAAACGCTCCCAGAGGTAAAAAATAACCCCTACTGTGTAGGCGAGGCCACCAGCAGCAATCCAAAGAAGGCCCTCAAAAGAAAGAGCCTTCATGAGAGGCCCAGCAGCCACCACCACCAGCCAGCTCATCGATAAATAGATGCAGCTTTTCGCCCGATCGGAAAACTTATAGCC
The DNA here is from genome assembly GCA_041603795.1 of Chlamydiales bacterium. GTDB lineage: Bacteria > Chlamydiota > Chlamydiia > Chlamydiales > JBFIDQ01 > JBFIDQ01. Next base: position 6,607 of record JBFIDQ010000078.1, on the reverse strand, counting down.
CAGCAGAGAAAGGGACGCCCCCGCTAGTGCAATCGTCCACACAATACCGAGCAAGCTCCATCCCCAGGGTCCCCATAGAGGCCCCAAGGTAAATGGGGTGTACGAGCCGGCGATCAGCAGATAAATGCATGCGTGGTCAACGGATTGTAGGGTCCGCTTGCGGACCGCACAACGGCAGCCGTGGTACCAAGTAGAGGCGCCATATAGGAGGACCAACGAGACCCCATAAACAATGCTCGCCAGCAACATGCTAACGTTGGGCTGCCATAAACCCCAAAGAGTAAGAAAAATGAGTCCGACGATGCTCGCTATGAATCCGACCCCATGCGTAATGAAGTTGAACCACTCCTCTAACGAAGATTCCCCAGACACCGGACATTTCTCATTCGACATAATTTCACTCAATGGTTCGTAAGTCACAGTATACAGGCGAACAAAATGCTTGTCGTGTTAAAATAGTTGAAGGAGCTATTTATTTCGATGCTTGAGAATCTCTACAATTTTATCACCCGCGAAATCTGGCGTATTCCCGTGCGCACGCTGACGAAACCCAGGGCTGTGGGTATTAAGTCATTGCGCGTGCTTTTAATGGCAGTACGCCGGTTTACAACGGACAACTGCTATCTAAAAGCTTCCGCGTTAACCTTTTACTCCCTGCTCTCTATTGTTCCCGTTTTGGCCGCTCTTTTTGGCGTAGCTAAGGGTTTTGGCCTGAAGGAAGCGGTTGAATTTGAGCTCAAAAAGCAGTTTGCGGAGCAGCAAGAAGTTCTTGAGCAGGCCATGAGCTTTGCGCATGCCCTTCTCGATCATACGCAGGGCGGCATTGTTGCCGGAGTAGGTGTACTTTTCCTTCTGTGGACGGTAATCAAGCTTCTCGGGAACATCGAAATTTCCCTCAACGATATTTGGCGCATCCACAAACCGCGTTCGTTTTCTCGTAAGTTTTCTGACTATCTCGCCATTCTCATTGTCTGCCCCGTTTTCATCACAATTTCTGGTAGTTTGAATCTCGCTCTTGTGTCAGAGATTCGCGAGCTCGGAGCGGAACATGCTTGGGTGCAGTCCATTTCCGGCTACCTTTTTTGGACTCTACGCTGGATTCCATACGTACTCGTATGGGCTGTATTTTCCTTCCTCTATTTATTTGTGCCCAATGCAAAAGTTAAGCCTTCAGCAGGCCTTCTTGGTGGAGTCGTAGCAGGCACCCTTTATCAGATCGCACAGTGGGTGTACATCACCTTTCAAATTGGCGTGGCGCAATATGGTGCTGTGTACGGATCATTTGCAGCTCTTCCTCTTTTTCTAGTGTGGTTGCAGACGAGCTGGATGATTGTGCTATTTGGTGGAGAGATCGCTGCCGCGGCACAGAACCTAGAGGATTATGAGTTCCGCCACGCCTGTGATGAAGTGAGCTCTAATTTCAAGCGTACCCTTAGCTTGCTCATCACTCACCGCGTCATTTCCTCCTTTTGCAAAGGAGAGGCAGCACCGCGAGCGATCCACCTTTCTCGTGAGCTAGAAATACCGATTCGACTGGTTCGTGACATCCTTAGTGATCTCACTCGAGCTAAGATTTTGTCTGAGGTGCACAATCCAGAGACAGAGGAGCTGACCTACCAGCCCGCCTGCCATGTGGATCTGCTTACCCTGCGCTTCGTAAGCGACTCGCTTGACCACGTTGGTACCGACCAGATACCCGTAGCCAAATCGAAGGAATTCACGGCCCTTTCAAAAGCCTTAAGAGAGCAAAGTACTCTTTTAGAAAAGGCCCCCAGCAATCGACCGCTGAAGGACCTTTAGGCACTCGCTGCACTCTAGCTATTCTTTTGATTAAGAGCCCGAACAGCCAAATTTTTCCCAAGCGGTCCGGCGACCAAAGTTCCCTTGAGCAGGGTTGTTGCTAGAGCATTTGCCGAAATTGCACTGCTTGCTCGCTGTAGCTGGGATGACAGCAGCTCTTCGGAATTATTCGCGATCGTAAAAACATCTCCGGAGACGACAGCTGCAGAGCTTCCTCCCATAAGGAAGAGGGTGCCAAATATGCTTGTGTTGTTTCCGATAAGGATAGCGCCAAAAAGTGCCGCAGCTACGCTGCCGACTCCTGCAGCAGCGGCTCCGAACTTTATGCTCGTGGCTACGTTGGTAGCCTCTTCCCGCTTGCTGGAATCTGCCGGGTTAATCAGAAAACTTCGTGCTGAACTCATTGGGGTTGCCATGGTACTTTTCCTTTTGTGTTGTGTCTTTTAGGGCGGACAGGCTTGAATGTATACATCTACCCGACATGAACCTCAAGCAAAAAAGGGACTCCCTTTCCTCATGACAATTGCTGCAGGCCTTGGGCTGACCCTTCTTCCAGGACGAAGAGCTAATTGACATATTTGCTTCCTCCCTATAAATTTTGTCTCAAATTTATACCGGGAGATAATTATGGTTTCAGCAGCGGGATCAATGCGTTTAGAAGACTATTGCCACAACATGAATGAAGTCTGCTCAGGCGAAAACCAATGGAAATACAAAAATTCAACAAAACCAGGAAATGAGGAAAGGGACGACTACATGTATGGGTCCTTACTTTTAAAAACAGGTTGTCTTCTTTTTGCAACTTACAGCATCTGTGCTACTACGGAATGTTTGTACAACGATAAATTTCTCTCCGCAGCTGTAAACTCTGTTTCAGCCGTGCTAGCACGAGATTGTTTCCTAACTGCGAACAATCGAGAAAGTGACTTCTATAGCGCAACTAGCAGTGTTAAAAGAGGATGGTCCCAGTTAAAAGGTGCTTTAAAAGCCCGCCACAACGGAAAGGACCTCTACTACATCTCACATGATTTCCGAGGAACACTCCTCTTAAAACCCATCACTCAAGCAGTAGAAAAGTACCTTTTATAGAGCTGAGGACTCAATGAAAATCCCTTGGCGCGCCCGGGCTCTACATCACCCCAAGATTCCTTCCATCTTTAACATGCGCGTTACCCCCTTGAGGGTGAGTTGAGGCATACAGGTTTCCTCATCAATTGTTATCAGGTTATGTTTCAGAGCTTTCTTTTCTAGTAGGTCTCTAATAGCCCGTGTCTTCTGCTGTACAACGCGTTCCAGCTCTTCCTCTGCAGCAGCGTATTCTTTATTAAGTTGCGCCGACGGTTCACTTTCATGTTTCTCCACGAGCGCTTGCAGAGCATCTCGATCAGTCTGTAGGCTTTTTAGTTCGACTTCCTGCTGCTTTATGGCACGGTGGATCAAACAGCTCCTTAGAGTAGGGGATTTGTCATAGGTTGCCACTTGCTTTTGAAGGGATTGAATTTCGATTGCCAATGCATTGACCTTTCTACTAGCCTCTGTCAGAGCCGTTCTGCCTTCGGTTAGCTGCGGAGAGTGAAGACTCTTAACCCTGTTTCGAAGGTCTACAAGAGCCTTCCTGCTTTCTTTTATGCGACGTCTCCATGATTTCTCAATGGTAATGATTTCCTCTTTTGATCGTTTTTCTAGGAGGGCATACAGTCCATTTAGCCAACGATCCATCATTTTCCAATTTTTGAGTCGTTCCATGATCTCCTTCAAAAGGAGAGGGAGCATAACGGCCTCAAAGAGCTTTGGTGTTTCCTCTTTTGGATATTCCATTGCACCGTAGGCGTTACGATACGGGTCGTTTTTTGCGTGGGAACGAGGATCTGGTGATAGAGGAATTCCATGTTTGCTCAAAACAGTACGGAGGTAATTTAGGACGTGTACCGTCTGTCCTCTAGCCTCTATGTCGCTTGTCCAGCGGAGGAGAACCTCGAGCGCTTCGAGGGATGCCGTGCTGTAGCAGGCCTGTATATCTTGGCGATAGGTCAATGGGGTTGCGGTTGGCATCCTTTGGAACGCAAGATTGTAGTGGAGTTGAATAATCGCTGAGATTCTTGGGCCACATAGTTGAGCATTTGCATGCAGATCTGATAAAAAACCGGCCATAGCTTCTGGGTCTCCCCCATTGAGCTTTTTGTAAGTATGGCCCAATTGGATCTGCAGTCGGCGATAATCGCTCATCTGCGGCTCATTGTATCCCGTAATTCCCTTGCTCTGCTTGACGGATGTAATGAGTCGCTCTACCTGCGATGACTTCGCTGCAATCGCGATTGCATTGAGATCAACTTTGGCGGCCTCATCGTGAATGAGGTCCGTTCCTCCCCCAACCTCGAATTCACCAATGCGATCCCAGTTGATGCGATACGGCCCTAGTTCGTTTCTTATCGCGCAAAGAAATGAGATGCTCTCTTCGTTTCTTTCCTCCAGGTAAAGGAAGTGATTCACCCGCGTACTTGGAGTCACTAAGAGAGCCTTAAAGAAGCCACTGCTCGAAGTAGCTATTCCAACTAGCGCTGCTTTACCTTTCGGGACCAGAAGAGTTGGGAGAGTTTTGATTTGGAAGTCAACCAGTTGGAGTAAATCCGAGGAGCCATGGACTAGCGACCCATTATGATTTGTTAACCGTCCGGCAAACGCAGCATATTTGGATTCTAACGCAAGTGCCTTCTCCCGCGCCTCCATGAGTTTTTCTACCGTTGGCACCCCTCTAAGTTTTAGGGGAGCAACAAAACTCAGATTTTGTCTGAATTCAACTCCCTTTCCCGACGAGTGATAGGCCAGGCTGGGTCCTGTTCCGCTCGCCCCTGTGTTTTGAGAGTGAACCTCTAGCTCCGGAAAAGCACTTCGAAGAGCTTCTATTCGTTTTGCAATTTCCCCTCTCATTTTTGCCTGTTCGTCTCGTATCATTTGCAACGTGGCACGGGCCTCTTGCATAACCGGAACGTATATTACATAGGAGTTTCCAGTATCGAGATTCATCTTGCGGACACTAACATTCCTCTCGCGTTTGTGTAGTCGACATCCCAGAAACTCTTCCTGTACCAACACGTCTGATAAAACCCTGGTCGATTGCTTGATCGAGTACTCCCTGAGAACCTTTTCGATTCCTGTGGGTGAATAATAACCTCTCTCCAACCTGTGCTCTCCAACGGGAAAGGGAGCGGTAGAATAAACTTCTAGTTGTTTGTTGGAATGATGCAAGCGAATCCCATAGTTCCCATACTCCTTCATCTTAAGAAGCTTCATTGTCCTTTTATTCACTTCTGCCAGAACGATTTGCTGTCCCAGGGTAAGCTTGTGAGAAGGTGAGTGCTGTACGCAATGCGCATAATTCTCCACCCACCAGCTCAGAATGGTAGGATTTCCTACCCAGCTACAAATGAGGTTGGTTACCACCTGAGGTTGCTTGTTGTCCACATAGCCATTTCGTAAAAGCACATCGCAGATCTTCTTAAACCCAACTGTTCCTAAAATTTCCGCCCCCGCTTCCGGAAAGCAATCTTGTAGTGTTGAATGTTTAAGGAAAAGAAACGCTCGGGGGAAATTCTCCTTCATGCGGGGCAAAGCCGACGTTAATAGAGTGACCAGCGGGGGTGTCGGAATAGAAAGAATCCTACGGATCAACTGAGACATGATGCTCGAATTTTCTACCTGCGCGTGGTGTGCAGCACGAAGCATCTTTTTTGGATTTACTAATACGCGCAGTAGGGCAAGAGGAGCGCGTTGCGTGCGAGAAAGTTCGGAATTAGCTAAAGCCATTAATTCTGGATAGGACCAAGGCAAGGATGCTAAAGGAGCCAAATAGCCCGTAAGGGATATTCCAGACAGAAGAAGCTGAACTCGCACCAACTCATTTGGATCTCCCTTTAGACCTGCTCCCGCGATCCCTCCATATTGAGCCAATAGCTGCATCAAATCCATCATCTCCTCTCTCCTCGTATGCGACGCAGAGGCGGGGACGTAGCGCCCGGCTACTACGTAGAGAAGCGGAGTCAGATGCGTAATCAGGGAGGGTGCAGAGGAAAACTCCCGCTCTATTTCAAACGCCCAGCGAAGTAAATCGATTTCTCTCCTCCCCGCTGATAGAAGTACTGCATTCTGATTCAAATCCGCACTTAGCGTAAAATTTGAGTTGATTCGGTAAGTACGAAGATCCAGCACCCATTGCTTTGCCTGCTTTATCTTCTCCTCTGGCAATTTCTCTAGTTGCCATAAGACTTGCAGAATGAGGCCCGCTACTGAGCGCCCAGGGCACACCCGTTCACACCTGGCAAGGATCCTCTTGGCCACGTTATTGTCGCCTGTTGCCACGAGTAGTTTTATGATGATTGGCAGGCTCTCTTGAAAAGCAAGAGGCTCGCTATTCACAAGTTTATCGAATCCATCTTGGAAGAACGGACTTAGCTCGCCTCGGTGACGACTTAGTAGCTCTGGAAGAAACGGCAATTGCTTCTCAAATGTGACTCTTTCCAGAAGCGTCCCGACGATTTGAGTCTTTGGCCAATTCAATCCAATAAAGATAGAGTCCTTTAGCCCCCCTCTTAAAGCCAGTAGGTCAAGAATGCCCCTATCTCCGTCTGATAACAACAAGCTAATATATCCATGAAGTAGCAAAGCATCTCTATCTGATGAGCCGAGGAACTCCCCCGGTGCTGGAAATTGCGCTTGGCGTACAGCGCTCCATTTAGTGCCAGCCTCCTCAATGCGCTGCTCCTGACGTTTCAAGAAGTAGCGAAGAAGCGCTGGCGATCCGAAGGTCAGC
>JBFIDQ010000077.1:0-10692 GCA_041603795.1 Chlamydiales bacterium | reverse complement strand
TGACCCTTTGTGCCGGCCGCTAAGAGGAGTGATCCCATTGACGCCGCCTGACCAATGCAGTACGTGTTGATCTCCACACCGAGGAACTGCATCGTGTCGTAGATCGCTAGACCCGCACTGATGTAGCCCCCTGGGGAGTTGATGTAGAGGTTGATCGGCTTCTTAGGCGATTCCATCTTCAAAAAGAGGAGCTGAGCCACGATGACATTGGCCACCTGGTCATTGATTTCCGTCCCCAAAAAGATAATGCGATCTTTTAGGAGGCGCGAATAGATATCCATCGAGCGCTCGCCACGTCCCGTGTCTTCAATAACGTAGGGCGTAAGTGACGCTTCGGGTCTTGGTTGGTATGTCATCGGATTATCCTATCAGTTAGGTTCCCTCCGTTATAAACGGAGTTTCCGGGTGGGGTCAAGCCTTTTCCTTAACGAGTGCAATAGCAAGATGTTCCTTGACCTTCTCCGTCATCAAGTAACGGATGAGGCGTTCGCGAATTTGCTCCGGCTCCATCTGCTGTGGATCGATGATCCGGTCGTGTTCTGCCACCATATACATCTGGCGCTGAAGCTCCTGCTGAAGGTCTTCTTGGGTGAGTTTAAGAGAGAACTGCTCCGATAGCTTCTGCGAGAGGAAGAACATCCGTAATTCCTCGCTCGCCGCTTTCGCCACCTCAGCCTCAATCTCTTCCTTGCGTTTTTCGATCACCTCATCGGAGATCTTTTCGCGACGCATTCCCATAAGGCGCTTGTGAGCGACCTGCTTCTTTTCTTGCTCTAGAAGGCTCTCGGGTAGATCGAAGTCGTAGGTTTCCATGAGAAGTGCCTGCACCTTCTCCTTCGTCTCCTCCCGACTCTGTTTTTCCATCCGGCGCTCTAAATCCTTTCGGATTTTGTCATTGAGGTCGTCGACGTCCTTGCAGCCCGACTTTTCTGCCAGTGCTTCGTCGCTTTCTGGATAGATTCCCTTCTTGATCGCCTTGATCGTAATTTTGCATTGGGTGGGCTTAAACTCCTCCTCTCGAAGGCCGCTATTCTCTTCCCACTGGCTGGTGCCGTCGATCACGTCACCGACTGACTTGCCGATCACTAAGTCTTGCATCCACTGCCCCATCTTCTCTTTTGCGACCTGAAACATCCGGTCACGGCAGAGATTGTGTGAGTGATCTTCTTCGACAGCGTCGATATCAAGTTCAACGAAGTCGTTTAGCTCTATCGGACGCCCTTCAACCTCTTCATGCGTCAGGTAGACATCGCGCAGTTCCTTCTTCGCTTGCTCAAAGACTTCGTCGGTTACCTCTTTAGGGGTAGTAGCCTCCACCTTGAGGTTTTCCAATTCAAGAGCTGGAATCGTAGGGAAGGATTCGTATTCGATAGAGACCTTCGCCCCCTCCACCTGGTCGCAGCTGTTGACCTGCACAGATTTGATGGATTCTTGTCCCATAGGATAGATCTCGATCAAAGCAAGGGATTCTTTGTACGCCGTATTGGTCACAAGATCCTGCCACTCTTTTTTCACATGTTGCGCGTGATTCTGAAGAACGCGTGATTCCGGAGCCTTACCCTTGCGGAAGCCTGGAATTGACACCTCTTTATTAATCGTCTTAAGCGCCTTTTTGTAGGCCGCCTGTGTCGCAATAGGCTCGACCTCAATTTCTAGCTTGACCTTACAGCCCGGCTCTTTGCAGATCGAGACCTTTACATATTCATTACTAATAATTGTGGGTTCTTTTGTTTCTTCAGACACGGCTCTACTCTCTCGTTGGGAGGGGTTTGTCTAATTAGAGAAAAAGCGGGTGATGAGATTCGAACTCACGACCCTCACGTTGGCAACGTGATGCTCTACCACTGAGCTACACCCGCATTTCAGGGCCCGATTGTAGTCCTTTTGCTTGTTTTAGGGCAAGAGAGATCTTTTTTAAGCTGCCGCTCCTAGCTGCGGGAGCAGCTGCGGCATTTAGCCTCGGGTGGAGCGCAAGCGGAACCCGGGGTGCGGCAGGAAAAAAGGAGCGCCACGGAAGTGGTGCCGGAAAAACGCAACACGACAAAATTCCGGCGATGCTCCCGCAGCGCTAATCCTAACCCCGCATACCCCGGGTTCCGCTTGCGCTCCACCCGAGGCTAAATGCCGCAGCTGCTCCCGCAGCTAAGGGGAATGTGGCCTTGCTCTAATCTTCTTCGCGCTTGTGGAGCATGATTTCTTTTAGGGCGGCGAAATCGGACTGCACGCGAATGAGATCTTGTCCGGCTGCGAGGACATCGCTGCGTTTGTTGTGGGCTGGGCTTTCAAAAATAGCCTGTAGGTCATCGATGGGTTGTGTCAGTAGCGTTAAATCAGTGTCCTTGTCCATTTGGAAGGTTTCCTTTGCCGTCTCTTCCAGCTGAGCGATGATCACCCGAAGTGGATATTGGAGATTTTCCTCCTCTGTTTCATCAAGGAGGGCGGCAGCGCTCTGCACGGCGACGAATGTGGCTTGCGTCACGCGCTCCTCTTGGCCTGCATCTTGCGCCTCTTTGGACAGTCGCGAGAGCTCGTGTAAGCAGAGCGTGGCGAGCTCCGGATCGATGCGACCTACTCCGACTGCATTTTTTCCAAGTGTCTTTAGGAGGAAGTAGTCGAGAGGGGACATTAGGTACTTCTTTGAAAGTTCCGCCAGATAGTGGAGTCGCTTGATGCAGTACGTGACGAGGTAGCCGCGGCTCGCAGGCTCCGTCTCGCCCAATTGGTTCACCAATTGTGACTGCATGGCGGTCACTGCCCCCCGAGCTAGTGCCAGGTTACCCTTGCTAATGGCAATCGCCGCGCAGCTAGAGAGATTGTCCATTTGATCCACTAGATCCCCCTTCTGATGCTCCACGATCCAAAAAGGATCGAGCAGATAGAGGTTTTGGCGCTGCTGCCAAAGGAGGAGATCGAGTCCGATTCCGTACAGAGGAATCCAGAATAGAGTAGCAGAATCGAAATCGACCAAGCCGGCGATCAGCGAAAGAAAGGCGATGGTGACGATGGCGAAGTCGATAGCTTTCGAGTATTTGCAGGATCGATAGGCTGCAGCGATTCCAGGCAAGCTATCGCGTTCGATTTTTTGGATCAGCTGTAGTCTGTGGCGGACAGAGGCGCACGCTAAAAAAAGGAGAAGAGCACCTGATAAGGGAATAATGATTCCCGTGGACGAAAGGCTTATCGAGTCAATATAGAAAATTAGTAGGGCTACGGTGAGTCCTAATAGAGTAAACATGGGCCTTCCTGCTTGAGTGTTCAATACTTTTATAGAGCAGCGCCTCGTATTTATACCAGGTCGCATGCCTCTCCTGGCATCCAGTGTCGGTCCTTGCCCTTCCATTTGATGTTGCAGCCAATGGGATTGGTCACGGGGACCGAAATTGCCTCGCCGTTCAGGTGCTCCTCGATCGCTTGCTGGAGATCGTTTTGGGTCACTTTCGTCGCGTCACGTGGACTATTGTTCCCTCGTCCCGTGTAGATCAGCTTGCGCTCGGAGTCGAATAGAAAAAAATGGGGAGTTTTGAGGGCGCCGTAGTCCGTCGCGCTTTGCTGTGTCTCATCAAAAAGATACGTCCAAGGGAACTTATGCTCGCTCATGCGCTTGATCATCGACTCAAAATCATCCTCTTTGTAAGTCTCCGGACTATTCGCATTGATCGCCACCCAGGCGATACTTTCGTTGTTGAAGTGTTCGACTGTTTGGCGCGTGATCTCATCGGATCCGATGACGTACGGGCAGTGATTACAAGTAAACCAGACGACGAGCAGCTTCTTATCCGAGAAGTCGCTAAGGCGGTAGCTTTTGCCATCGGTTGCAGGTAGAGAAAAGTCAGGCGCGTTCTCGCCTAGGTTAAGTGTGTAGGACATTTGTCAAGAGTCTCCCATTGTGGTTAAAAATAGTTCTGCTTCTTCTGTTTCTTGCGACAGCCGTTGTTTATTCCACCCGAGCTCCTTGGCCATCTCCTCGCAAATGGTCGGTAGAGCCTCCCTTGCGGCGTACCGATCCAAAAAGGCAAGACGTGTTCGCCTGGCGAGCACGTCGACAGCTGTTGCCGCGTGCTCATGTCGACATGCCCATCGCACCTCCGCTGTGAGGTAAGGGTGTCCGTCGATTAGGGGCTGTGTTGATTCAGCTTCTGCAAGAAGCTCTTTCGCTCGGCCACCGTAGGTTCGGGTGAGGTGTCGACCACATTCTCGCGAAAGAGAGTACTTCTTTTGCAGTTCCAAACTCAAGTTCTTGGTGTAGTCTTGTGTTCCGATGAGTCCCATCTCACGGGTGCGAGAGGGGTGAGGAGGATGGAGGGTGTCCACTACGTCCTCTGCCATTTTGCGGTAGGTGGTCCATTTGCCACCGGTGATGGTGAGGAGTCCGCTTGGACTCCTCTCAATGTAGTGGTCACGTGACAGCTTCGCCGTTGCTTTTCCGGTGTCTACCAATGGACGGAATCCTGTCCAGGCGGAGAGGACATCCGTTCGCGGAATGGGCTTCCCGAAATAGTGACTCAAGTGGTCCAGGATGAATTGAATCTCATCCTCAGTCGGATGTGGCAGCGTTTGCACCTGAGCTGGACGATCCGTTGTTCCGGCGAGAACGGCCCCTTCCCATGGTAGGAGAAAAAGAATGCGGTTATCGCGGGTGTTTGGAATCAACATCCCCGTGTGCGATGGAGCGTAGTGTTTTGGGAGCAAAAGGTGCGTGCCCGCACTGGTTTTTAGGAGAGGAGCCACCTCTACGTTGTCGAGTTTTCGTATGGTGTCTGTGAACGGACCCGTAGCATTAACAATCTGCCGCGCTCGAATGGTTAAGGGCTGTCCATCGATGAGGTCGACGCACTCCACCTGCTCCCTCCCTAGAGCGGTCACCTTGCAGTGATTGAGGCAAGTGGCACCCTCCCTGATGGCAGTCATTGCCACCAACAGAGCCATCCTTGCATCGTTGAACTGACCGTCGTAGTAAATTACGGCGCCGCGCAGTCCGCTAGATTTAAGAGTTGGAAAGCGCTGCAGCACTTTGGCTTTTGAGAGAAATCGGCTCGTTCCGAGGCTTCCTTGGCCTGCAATCCAATCGTAGGCTTTGAGTCCCATCCAATAATACGGAATGGCCATCCATGAATAGAGAGGGGTGAGTATGGGGAGTCGCCGCACTGCAAAGGGAGCCATTCGAAAAAAGGTAGCGCGTTCGCCGAGGGCGTCCTGTACCAGATTGTACTGCATGCTGTCGAAGTGCCGAACCGCCTGTTCCAGGTATCGGACGCCCCCATGGATGAGCTTCGTGCTACGACTGCTTGATCCAGAGGCGTAGTCGTCGCGTTCCACGAGGGCTACAGTGAGTCCCCGGGTAGCCGCTTCCAAGGCCACCCCACACCCCGTAGCCCCGCCACCGATCACCAGCAAATCGAACGTGCGATCTACTAGAGTTTCTTTTATACGATCGCGCCTGGATGAAGGCATTCAAAGGGGTGTCCGTAAAGTTCGATTTTTTGTATCATAAATGGTTAAATTTTCGGAGGTTTTGGTGATGCCAGCCACAGTTTCTAATGGAATTAAGAAATCAGTTGATGAAGCCGTCCAGGCTATTCAATTTCTGCATAGCAACGAAGCTCTCGTCTTTATTGAAGCTGTAGCCAGTGAATTATCCGCTACGTTTCGAGCGGGTGGCAAAGTGATCATAGCAGGCAATGGTGGGAGTTTATGTGACGCGTCGCACTTCGCCGAGGAACTCACAGGGTTCTTTCGTGGCAAGCGCAAGGCATTGCCTGCAATTGCACTCTCCGAGCCCGGTCACATTACCTGTACAGGGAATGATATCGGATTCGACTACATATTCAGCCGCGGCATCGAGGCGTACGGCAAGCCAGGCGATCTTTTTGTTGGACTCACGACTAGTGGCAACTCAGAAAATCTTGTACAGGCTTTTGCCCGAGCTAAGGAGCTTGGACTCAAAACAGCTGCTTTCTTAGGAAAAACGGGCGGCAAGCTGAAGGGCGTAGCCGATCTAGAGCTCGTTGTTACCGGATTCACTACCAGTGATCGCATCCAAGAAGCGCACATGGCGGCGATCCATATCCTCATCGAAGCGGTAGAGGCGCAGCTCTTTCCTACTTCTCCCTATGCGTGATCGCGGGTGGGTTCTCCAGCCTTTTGCTTGGATTTATGGCGCCGTAATTACTCTGCGCAATTGGGGGTATGATCGCGGATTTTTCCGCTCGTATCGTCCACAGCAACGGGTCATTAGCGTTGGCAATATTTCCGTTGGCGGTACAGGGAAAACGCCTACGGTTCTGCTGTTGGCGGAACTCCTCGGAGGCGACGTTGCGATTCTCAGTCGCGGCTACAAAAGCGAAGCGGAAAAACAAGCGCCGTGTCAGGTCACCACAGAAATGAAGGCCAGTCGGTGCGGTGACGAGCCCCTCCTCATGAAACGCCGCCTTCCCCGCGCAGAGGTCTGGGTGGGGCGTAATCGTACAGAGGCCGCAAAAAAGACCCAAAAAAACACGATACTTCTCGACGATGGCCTCCAGCATCGGCAGATCGCTCGCGATCTGGAAATAATCGTAGTCGACGGCAAGGAGCCGTTTGGCGGGGGACACCTTTTACCACGTGGGATGCTGCGCGAATCGCCGAAGGCGCTTGCTCGAGCGGATCTCATCATCGCCATTGATGGCGAGGCGAAGGGGGTGGATCGCTATAGCGACGCCCCGGTGCTGATTGGCCGGCGCGAACTGCAAGGCATGGAGCAATATTGTGGTCGCAAGGTGGCCGCTTTTTGCGGACTTGGAAATCCAAGCCAGTTTTTCGAGGCACTTGAGGCCGCGGATGTAAAGCTAGTTGACAAATGGGCACTTGCAGATCACCAGGCGCCAACAGAGAAAGCGCTAGCGGCATTTGCCTTGCAGGCAAAATCGTTAGGAGCAGAACTGCTTCTGTGCACGGAAAAAGATAGCGTGAAGTTGCCTAATGGCGATTTTCCTCTCGCAATCGAGGCTGTCACCATGCGACTCCAACTTTCGGAGTCAGATATGAAGGCAATAAAAGAGGGGCTCGGTTTCCCGAGCCCCTCGTAAGAATAACATTTAGGCAGTAAAGTCGATTGAAGCCGTAGGCTGTTCAGTGGTTTCTGCACCCTCTTCTTGGGTGTTGACAACCGTATCCACGACTCCACCAATTTCCCTGACGATCGCGTCAGTGGTGAGCTCTAGCGTCTCACGCATAGATGGAGTAAGAGCGGAGTCACTTAGACCATTTTTGATCCCATAAATGGTATCGCTAGCCTCCTTGATGGCAGCTGGACTTAGACTAGCTGCACCATCAGCCACCGCTGTTCTGAGATCGGAAACAAAATCCTCTGCCTCAGAGGAGAGTTGTTGGAGTCCAACTCCTCCCGACTTCAGAAGGTGCATAAGGTCCTCTGCGTATTCGAGAGCATTCTGAAGTTTTTGTTCGACTACCGCGGCTTCCTCCTCGTTCAGTTCGATCGGAGCGGTATCTAGGAAGATCTCGTCGACCACATTTTCGTCTCCGGCCTCTTCATTGGGGCCGTTTGGATCGACGGGTAGCGGGTTTTCACCAGCAGGAGGCACCCCGTAGGTGTCCTCGAGCACTTCCTGCATATCATCGATTTCGCTTTGCTCCTCGTCCGTTAGCGTTTCTTCAGCGTCCGGAACGACTGGAGCTTCGTCACCGTTGGTTTCGTTTTCGGTAACTCCTCCTGTAGGAATTTCCTCGATGACCTCATCTTCTACCACAGGTACCTCTACGTCAGGCACCACTGGAGGCGTTACGACTGGAATCGTAACCTCCGGCTCAGGCTCAGGTGTAGGCGCGACGATGACCTCCTCTTCAGGAACAACCGCCACTTCTTCCTCAGGCTCAGGTGTAGGCGCGACGATGACCTCCTCTTCAGGAACAACCGCCACTTCTTCCTCCGGCTCAGGTGCAGGCGCGACGATGACCTCCTCTTCAGGAACAACCGCCACTTCTTCCTCCGGCTCAGGTGTAGGCGCGACGATGACCTCCTCTTCAGGAACAACTGCTACTTCCTCCTCGGGCTCAGGTGCAGGCGCGACGATGACCTCCTCTTCAGGAACAACCGCCACTTCTTCCTCCGGCTCAGGCTCAGGCGCAACGACGACTTCCTCTTCAGGAACAACCGCTACTTCCTCCTCCGGTGCTGGAGTTGGAACAACTACTTCTTCTACAATCTCTGGTACAGGAGTTGGCGTAGGAGTTGGGGTTGGCTCTGAAATAGGTGTTGTGGGTTCGTTAACGGGGGTCGTTGGGATCGTGGTATCCACTTCTGGATTGTTAGGAACTGGTTCTGCTGTTACCGGTGGCCGGGTTGGTGCAGTATGCTGTGTTGGCTTTCTGCGCGGCGCATGAATGCAGCGACCTCGACCATGCGTACGATTTGGGCGCCCATGTCTGTGTGGATGGCGTCGACTCGGACGTTTTGTGGTTTGTTCGTCTTCTTTAGGTTTGGTGTCGGTAGGTCTACGGTGCGGGTGTGCGTGCCTCAATCTCTGGGGCTGCTGGCTGCTGCGCGCTTCCTCTGAGTGCGGGTGTCGTGCGCGGCTGGTGCTGGAATGTGGGTGAGCGTGCCCCGATCGCTGCGGTCTTTCGCTTCTTTGCGTTGTACTTGAGTGCGCGTGACCTCGAGTCTTAGCGGCAGGTTGGCTGTGAGAGTGCTCAGATTTTTGCGCCCTATTGCTCGGTCGCGCAGTCTGTTTTGCCCTGCTTTGTTGTTTTGCTTCGTTTTCTCTAGCCTTTTGGCTAGCGCTACTCGGCCGGTGTAAGTGGTGTGATTGACTGTTACTAATGAACATGTGTGATTCCTCACTTTTGCAAGGGCCGCTAGGCGCCCCTTTGGTTGCAATGCTTAGTACAGCATAACGAATGCCAAGCACTCGCTACGCTAGGCGGCAGCTCGCGTGAGTCGGTTCCGACAACAGGTTGAGGCGTTTATCCGCGTGGATAACCCCATCAGTTGCAATGGTGCATGTTTAGAATAAATAATTTTACACATCTTGTTGAAAAAGCGGGACTTTGATAAACAGGGAGGTAGATACTCTTCGTAACAAGCGGTTCGGCATGTTTCTAAATGGAGCACCATTTCCCGGCCGTCTCTCCTCTTCACCTTTTCTTCGGATGTGACTTTTTGGTGATCGGAACAAGTAGTATTAACATTAATCAATAAGGATTATGACGGCTCTATGAAGTTATGGATGAAGATCTTAATCGGCCTTGGGCTCGGTGTGATTACTGGCCTTTTGGTCGGCGACCACGCAGAGAATCTCAAGCCAATTGGGGATCTTTTCATCAATCTCGTCAACATGGTTGTAACTCTCCTTATTTTTTCTTCAATGACCCTGGGTGTGACCTCCATCCATGATCCGGAGAAATTGGGGAGGGTCGGATTAAAAACCCTTCTCTCTTATCTGATCACGACCGCTATCGCTATTGGGATAGGATTAGGAGTCGCGGAACTTTTACAGCCGGGCGTTGGTTTGGGATTGGAAGTTGCAGCTGATGCAGTGCAGCAGATAGAGGTGAGTGAGGTAAAGCCTCTCAGCCAGATCCTTTTCGACGTGATCCCGCGCAACCCGGTACAGTCCCTTGCTGAAGGGAATGTTCTGCAAATTATTATTTTTTCCATCTTCCTTGGGCTTGCGATTAACTTTGCGGGCGAAAAGGGAAAGCCCCTGCTTCAGCTGGTTGAGTCCTTAGCCGACGTCATGTATCGTCTCACCTCCATTATTATGGAGTTCGCTCCGTATGGAGTATTTGCTTACATGGCTTGGGTGGCGGGAACGTTTGGAGCCGATGTCCTCGTTAGTCTCGCGTGGTTCCTTGCTTGTAATTACATTGCTTGTGCCATCCACGTCCTTGTCGTGTACATGGGAATGTTGTGGCTTTTGACACGTCTCAATCCCGTTCGCTTCTTTAAAGGGATGGGCGACGCCATTGTGTTTGCTCTCTCTACAAGCAGTAGCTCAGCGACGCTTCCTGTTTCCATGCACTGTGCTCAGGAAAACCTAGGAATCTCACGTAACATTGCTAGCTTTGTTCTTCCTTTGGGCTCTACCGTAAACATGAACGGTACCGCGATTTTTCAGGGGATAACGGCGGTATTCATTGCGCAAGCCTATGGAATCGATTTGTCGTGGGAGCAGCTGCTGGTGATTGTGGTCACGGCCACTTTCTCAGCGATAGGAGCCGCAGGTATTCCCGGAACTGGATGGCTGATGATGTCAGCTGTTCTTGGCTCAGCTGGCCTTCCGAAGGAAGGCATGCAGCTCGTAGTTGGTGTCGATCGCATACGTGAAATGGTTTCAACAGCCGTCAATATCATGGGCGATGCCGTCGTTGCCCTCTTCGTAGCCAAATCAGAGAATGAACTCGATCTTGACCAATACAATCATACGGAGTTGGTTGAATTGGAAGAGGTGGATGCCTAATCGCCAGGGCGATTTTACTGTTTAAAGTTTGATAGCAGAGACGCCTTGCTTTGGGCTGATGACCTCTGGCTGCTGGAGCAGCCACGGCATCAAGTCCCGGGTGGAGCGCATGCGGAACCCGGGGTACAGGGGTTAAAGAATGGGCGCTGCGGGAGCAGCGCCGGCGATCCAATATGTCTCGAGCTCTAGGTGAAATTGGCGCGACATAAATTTTCATGGGCCTGCCGGCGCTGCTCTC
>JBFIDQ010000076.1:0-10760 GCA_041603795.1 Chlamydiales bacterium | reverse complement strand
GATTCCGTTTGCTAACAATAGCCCGGGCAAAGGGAATTCCTCTGCGCTCCTCGGCGAACTCCGCGCCTCTGCGTTAAAAAAAAAACCGTGCAATAAATTCGAAAGGCTCCTTTTAGGCGACCAGGTGAGCACCGCTGATGCCGAAATTATGAAAGACGCCAGAACGCCCTGATCGCGCCCTCAGTTTTAGTCTCTTTTAGTCAGGGCGAGTCTAATTAGTTTATCAATGTCTAAAGCGAACTAAAAGGGTAAATCCGCTTACCAATCGAGCACCTCACCATCGCGGAAGAATCCACCATTGGTCTCTTTTTGCATGGCGAGCCATACGATTCCTTTGGCTCCTTCCTCTACGGTGCGTAGTGCGTTGGGGCCACCCATGTCGGTTTTAACCCAGCCTGGGCAGCAGGAATTCACATTAACTCCTTGTTCGCCGAATTCGAAGGCGAAGACTCGAGTCACCGCATTGCATGCGCTTTTTGACATGCGGTAACCGGGATAGCCGCCTTTCATATCGGCGAGCTGTCCAGCTCCGCTGGTGACATTTACGATGTTCCCACCGCCTTGCTTTGCCATGCGAGGCGCCACCAGTTGGCAGAGATGGAAGGGCGCGATTGCATTGACCTCAAACGTCTGACGCAACTGATCGAGACTGCTCTCGATGGCTGTTGTCGTCCCGCCCGGACCGCTTTCAGGA
Source organism: Chlamydiales bacterium (assembly GCA_041603795.1). Taxonomy (GTDB): domain Bacteria; phylum Chlamydiota; class Chlamydiia; order Chlamydiales; family JBFIDQ01; genus JBFIDQ01. The sequence goes on along the minus strand of JBFIDQ010000076.1, from coordinate 10,066 downwards.
AATATTGCAGCATTGTTTATCAAAACGTCGATGCGGCCCAGCTCGCTGTAGATTGCATCAATGGTCTGCTGGCATTGTTTCGGATCCGTCACCTCCAGTGCTTTTACCGTGACATCGCCCTCTATATCCTTGGCCGCGGCTTCGCCCGCTGCTTGGTCTCGACTGCATAAAACGACTTTGAAGCCCTCTGCTGCGAGCTGTCGGCAGACCTCTTTCCCTATTCCGCGGTTGCCGCCAGTGACTACTGCTACTTTCATTGCGTGTTCTCCAAATAAAACTATAATTCAATCTGATCGTGTGCTATGTTCTTTGCCTATTATGGGACAGATTGCGATATTAATCAGCTTGCTTGTTGGGGTGGCCGTTGGGCTAGTGGGACATCCACTAGGACTTGACGCGGCATCACTCGTATCGGCGCTTTTTATGAACCTACTTAAGTTGGTCAGCTTGCCACTGCTCTTCCTTTCCGTGGTGTCCACGCTGACCGGAATGGAGCTTGGCGAAGTGCGGCGGATGGGTCGCGGTGTGGTCACGTACACGCTCCTGACAACCCTATCTGCCGCCACGGTCGCGCTCCTGCTCTTTCTTGTTGTTCAGCCGACAGGTGATTTGACAGCCGGTAGTGAGGTGGCTGCACCCTCTGGGCACTACATCGATTTTTTGTTGCAGACCATCCCCTCTGGAATCGTTCAGCCTTTTCTCGAGCATAATGTTTTGGGCGTTCTCGTCCTTGCCCTTCTTCTTTCAGGAGCCGTCCTTGCGCTTCCTTCGGAGCCGCGCCTTCTTTTACACGGACTCTTTAGCGCCCTTTTTCAGGCCATTATGAAGATCACGTCCGGTCTAGTGGCGATTCTTCCCTTCGTAATTTGGGCTTTTGTTGCTTTGTGCTTTCAGGAGATGGAAGGTGTCAAGGGTCTGTGGCTCTACCTCCTTTGCGTCGTTGGAGCGAATCTCATCCAAGCATTTATCGTTCTTCCCCTTTTGCTGTGGTCAAAAGGCATCGCACCCTGGCACGCCATGCGTGCTATGTCTCCTGCACTGATCGTAGCCTTCTTTACGAAATCGTCGAGTGCCGCGCTACCCACCGCCATGCAGTGTGCAGAAGAGCGTCTTGGACTCTCCCCATCTGTTGTCCGCTTTAGTTTTCCCTTATGTACGACGATCAATATGAATGCGTGTGCAGGATTTATTCTCACGACGGTTCTCTTCGTCTCTGCCAGTAACGGCATTGTATTTGCCCCGCTGGAGATGGTTGCGTGGATAGGGATTGCCACCATCGCTGCTGTCGGTAATGCGGGGGTGCCAATGGGGTGCTACTTTCTCTCGAGTGCCTTGCTTGCAGCCATGGGGGTGCCCCTCAACTTGCTCGGAGCCATTCTCCCCTTCTATACGCTACTCGACATGCTTGAGACGGCCATCAATGTTTGGTCAGACGCGTGCGTCGCCGCTATTGTCGATCGCCGCGAGGTGACTGATTCCTGCCGCCCAAGCGATGGGATTTTGGTCGCATAGATTGATCGGTGTGATCGGCGCTCTGCTAGCGAGTGCATCGACGAATGGCTGGTGGCGAAATAGTCCGCCTATGAGATGAAGTTCTACAGTCGGAAGATCGAGCTGACGCAGAAGGTGCCGCACAAGTGCGGTGAGGTGTCCGATGGCGTCGTCAACGACGCTTTGTGCGATCGGATCTGTAGCGGAGAGCTGAAGCACCTTGGGTGCAAACTTGGCAAGGGCTGCTTTGCCGTAGATTCCATTGTTGATCGGGTGGAGAAGTTGCTCGATGTCATCGACCTCAAAAAGCTCCGCAGCGGCCTCAAGAAGAGCTGTTTTTTCTCCCCATCCATAGCGAGAAGCTAGCGCGCGTTTGACCCCCTCCAATCCTATCCAGTAGCCACTGCCTTCGTCACCTAGGATGCGTCCGAGTCCGCCCGCACGCGCTTTGCGGCCCTTGTGCTGTCCGATGCAGTGCGATCCACTACCTGCTATGAGCACAGCTCCGGTAGGATGAAGCGCATCGAGGAGGAGATCGCCGTCGCCTCTTACCCAGCGTTGCTCAAATCCGTGTTCGGCGAACATCGCATCCAGCGTAGCATTTTCCTTCGTGCGTTCTGCTCCGGCTACCCCAGCAACGAGTACCGTATTTGTTGGGTCGATGTCGTGTAGCAGCTGAGAGAGGTTTTGGCGTACGCCTTCTTCACCGATGTCGTGGATGTTGAGTGGACCCCCTACCACCTCCTGGAGCAATTCACCCTTATCGCTTAGCAACTGAATCGCAGTTTTTGTCCCTCCACCATCAAGACATAGGATCCGTGAGAAGGGTCCTTCTAGAAATTTCGCCAGTGGTGCGGGTTCATCGTGTTGTTTCTTTGAAGGAGCTGTTCTTATTGCCGCCTTGAGTGATCCTTTATGGCTCTCCAATAGAGCAAATGCATCCTCGCGGTGACAGTTTTGTAACGTCATGAGAATGCGTGCCGCGCGATCGCGGAGCTTATCATTTGACGCATTGAGGTCGACCATGAGGTTCTCATAGACGCGTCCGGTAGCGACCATAAGTGTGGTGGTGATCGTGTTGAGCGCTATTTTTGTTGCCGTTCCCGCGTTCATGCGAGTGGAGCCTGTTAGGGGTTCAGGTCCGGTTGGCAAAAGCATCACGTGATCGGCCCCGGTGGCCTCCGCGCAGGTCAGTAGTCCAGTAAGGGCGCCGTTGCTATTTGCAAATGCGAGCGCCCCATGAACATACGGCGTGCTTCCCCCTGCTGTGATCCCTAGGAGAGTGTCGCTGCTCGTCAGCTCAAGCTTTTTGAGGTCCGACCACGCCCCTTGAGTCTCGTCTTCCAGTCCCTCGCTGGAGCGAAGAAGACAGTCGTTTCCCCCAGCAATGAGTCCCACAATGCGCTCAGGGTCCAGTTGAAACGTTGGGGGCATTTCCGTCGCCTCGGCGACGGCCAATCGACCCGAAGTACCTGCCCCTACCATGATGAGGCGTCCCCCCGCCTCAAATCGCGGAATCAAATCATCGATAAACGCCGAAATTTGTGGCAGAGCATGGGACACTGCTTGCGAGGCAATCTCGCTGCAAGAAACGAGAAGAGCCGCGACATGTCGCGGCTCTATTTTGTCCATATGCATTGTTTCCGGATGTCGCCCCTCGGTAATTACCTTGGAGCGATCCGGGGGCAACTCCTGACTAGTAGACATGCGTGCTCTCTTCTTCCGTAACCGGACGCTTGAGAAGATCACTAAAGAGATCTACCTTCACACGATGGTCACCTGTTGCTGAAGCGCGCACCTTGATGAAGAACTCAATGGCCTCACCTTGCTCTAGCACAGGGTAGGCAGCAAAACGCGCCATCTGATTCCGAATGGTTCCTTTGCTACGTCCTGAGGCGTCCACAGGGATGAGCCCCGTTGGAAATTCTGCAACGATGAACACATTGTGATCTGCTGCTGTGCCCTGGTTGCGGACCGTAATCCGATAGGTCGTAGTGCTTCCTACAAGAAGAGGATCCTCTGTATCGACCACTTCGATTAGCAACGCAGCGTGTCCCTGCCACTCCGTGCAAAACGTCGCCTGCTCTTGGATTCCGTCAGATGCCGTCACCGTAGCCTCATTGCAACGCGTGCCTGACTCATGTCCTTTCAGCGAAATTGTAAATGTGCGGCTCGCGTTGGGGTCAAGAGAAGCAATATTCCATCGCGCCTCATCACCACTAATCGAAGCTCCCGGCGCGTCAACAATAGACGTTCCTAACGGAGCGCGGTCACTTACGACGATATTTGTTAGCACCGTATCGCCAGGGTTGTTAACTGTAAGTTGGTAAGGGGCAGTTTTTCCCACCCAGGATTTTGATGGACCCGTTTTAGTGAGGGTTGCGCGTGGTTCCACGATGAGCGTACATGCCTCGTCACTTACCTGCAGGGCATTGTCCGACTTCGCCGTTGCTAGATTGCAGACCCGACCACGTCGTAGAGCGATGAGTTCCACTTCAATTTGCTCGAGCTCACCCGGATGAATATCCCCCAGTACGTACTCGAGGGAGTCCAGCTTGCCAGGGCCTTCTAGTCCTTTAGGCACCTGATCCGTTACCACCACATTGCGTGCCACTAGAGTGCCTACGTTTTCTACAGCGACCCGGTAGTGCACCCGACTTCCCACGGTGGAGCGCTCAGGCCCTTCCTTGGTGAGTCTAAGGGTAGGTTGACCAATGAACGTAGAGACACAGCCAATTGGCAGCGCCTGCACCGTTGCGCAGTGCTTCTGGTGTCCCTCTGCTCGGGGGCGCACCCAGACCTCTAATTCCTTAGCCTCATTCGCTGCCATCCGCTCGAAGCTCCATGTGAGGTGGCGACCCTGCACGTGTGCCGGTGGCGAGCTCTTTTCGTAATCGACTTCATCTGAGAGATACGTATGAACCATCACCTGAGCGACATTTTCATTTGGAGTAACGGTGACCACAAGAGGGTGAGAGACACCCGGCATGCCATCAACTGGACTCTCTATGGTTAGATCCACAAGATCCTGAGAGACCTCCGCAAATGTTCCCGATGCATGCTCGACGGTCGCAGCTGAATCAGAAGATTTGCTGTGATTGGCCTCGCATCCTGCCAGTAGCAGCATACTGAAGAGAGGGGTGAAGAGGCGAAAGAATTTACTCATAGGGATTTGTCTCCTTTTGTCCCTGACTATTCTTGCTTCCCGAAAAAAATGCTAGGGTAATTGTGTTTTGATTCAAAAAACCAAATGACAAAATCCTCTATCGACGCTAGAGTGTCCCCATGGAAGCCTCTCTCCCCGTCTCACCGGAACGTCGTCAAGCGTGGAATTTTGTCCCTTCGCTCTACTTTACCCAGGGCATACCCTATTGTGTGGTTATGCTTCTTTCCACTCTCTTTTTTAAGAATAGCGGAGTGAGCAATGGAGATATCGCATTGTGGACCAGCGGCTTCTATCTGCCTTGGGTTCTCAAACCGTTGTGGAGTCCGTGGGTTGATCTACACGGTCGCAAGAGGCGTTGGATTATTATCATGCAGTGGATGCTGGCCGCTTCATTCGCGGCTCTCGCCGTAGCCGCACAGCTCCCCTCGTTTTTTGTACCTTGTATTGTCGCTTTGTGGGTTTGCGCATCGCTTTCCGCTACGCACGATATCGCCGCAGACGGATTCTATGTACTGGGGCTCAGCTCCCATCAACAAGCTTACTTCGTCGGAATCCGTAGCACCTTTTTTCGCCTTAGCATGCTGTTTGGTCAGGGCGCATTGGTCGTGCTCGTCGGCCGTTGGGAAGTGTCCTGGGGAAGCGTTTCTCTCGCCTGGAGCGCACTCTTTGCTGTCGTTGCGGGACTACTCCTAGTTAGTGCCTTGTGGCACGGCCTGGTACTGCCTCGACCTGAATCTGATGTCTCAGCGGACCGAGGCGAGGGCTGGAGTGAGGTGATGGGTTCCTTCTTTCGTAAGGAAGGCATCGGGTGGATTCTTCTGTTCCTGCTGACTTATCGTCTAGGGGAAGCACAGCTTCTTAAGATGGCCGCGCCATTTATGCTCGATAGCCCTGATGTCGGCGGACTTGCTCTTTCGACCGAACAGATTGGCTGGATTTATGGCGTTGTTGGAGTCGGGTTTTTAGTTGCCGGTGGCCTGCTAGGGGGGTACCTCTCGTCTCGTTTCGGGTTGCGACGGATGTTGATTCCCATGTGGTTGGCCCTTAACGTTCCTAATGTCGCCTACCTCTACTTGTCTTGGCACCCCGCCCCCTCTAGTTTTACCATTTCCTCCTTGGTCGCGGTTGAGCAATTTGGATATGGAATTGGATTTACGGGGTACATGCTAACGATGCTTTGGATCGCCGGAAGCGGTCAATGGAAGGTCGCACATTATGCCGTAACCACGGGCTTTATGGCCCTAGGGATGATGCTGCCTGGAATGGTGAGCGGCTACCTGCAGGAAGCTATGGGCTATTCCGCTTTCTTTTCTTGGGTGGTTTTATGTGCTTCGCCCGCTGGAGTCGCGATTTGTAGGCTGGGCATCCCTGGGGAGTTCGGACTGCGCACCGGTTGATTGCTCATAAGAGCATCAAAGCGTTCTGCTAGTTCCTCTGCTGTTGGGCGGCCCTCCGGATTTGGGTCAAGGCACTCCCACATGATTCGATCTAGGCTATCGAGATCTCTTGCTGGTTCAGAGTATCCCTTTTCCGCCTGACTTTCTCGGGTCAGATTTTGGTAAGCCCCGGCCAGTAACTTTAAACGTACGTTTGGATCTTGTTCATCCGTGAGGGGAGGTGCCCACGGCGGCCAGTAGGCCTTGGTGCTTCCATAGAGGAGTAGTCCAAATGCCCATACATCCCGGGCGGAGCTAAGGATCTTGGCAGCTTCAGCTTCCGAATATTTGCGATGAAACTGGCGTAATAGAGTTTTGTTGTGTCCCCACCAGCAAGCCTCGGGCGGCCAGCAGCTGATCGTCCCCTCGACTTTCCAATAGTCCATTAGGGTTGGCTTTTCTTGCGCCGTTCCGAAATCCGTGATGGCCGCAATGATTTCCTTCGGACTTGAGACCTTGTCGAGGAGAATATTTTCAGACTTTAGGTCACGGTGATAGATTTCCTGCCGATGAAGCGTTCGCAGACCCTGCGCGAGTTGATGTCCAATTGCCAGCTGATACGGGAGTCCGTGCTGTGCATGTCCATTCCATGCGAACAGTTCGTGGTGGTAATAGTGCATCAACAAGCCGTGCTTACTTAGAGCCTTCTCGTTGGTCGGCCAGTCCTTGCTTGGATGCAGTTGTGCAATGCCCGTTTCGCCCTTTAAGCGTCGAAAGTACCGCTGCTCGGTTAGTAGCAATTTGCTTGAAAGTAAGCGCAAACGTCCCTTCAGATCGGGTCTAGTCCCTACCATCGCCGCTAGCGCGCCTGTGCCGAATTGCTCGACTAGCCTTGCTACCTTAAATGTGCCCCTTTCCAATTCTTTTTTATGGATCCAAATCGTGCCGCCTGCTGTGGCAGTGTAGATGCACGAGCCACGAGGGTCTTGTAAGGTAATTGCTCCATCAGACTTTGCCGCCTGGTCCATCACGGACTGTAGTGCAGGTTGGACCACTCGCTCCACTTGAAGTGCAAGTTTTTCACCTTGTAGGAGAGCCAAGCCATTGTTCAATTTGGTGATAACAGCCTTAGGGTCCTTCAGGGTCGACAAAGCAAGGCTTTGAATCCATTTGCCCTCAACAATGAGCTGCTCGCGCCTTTGCAGTTTCCTCGGGCCCTTCCATATCCAAACTCTGAGGGGGTCCTTTTTGGGCTCCTGCGGCCCACTGGCGACGGCGTCCGTGCTAACAGAGTGGACCTCACGGTCCAGCGTATCCAGGTAGTCGTTTATGTGGGCGAGGTTACTGGCGCGTCCAGGTGCAAAAGTAATCGTGGTAGTCATGGGCTTATGGAATAGCAATGACGGAATTTGTTCAATCTAAAAAATAGTTTAAGCAGTTGGTGAAGGCGCTACATTTTGCCACCCGACCTTCCGATACCTCTATGAGTTCTTAAAGGGGAGTGCGATGCTATGCAGGTGCCGGAGGTGATGAATTGAAAATTTCTTCTCAGCTCCTCCAAAATATGGCCTCTGGATCGGCAGCCACTGTGGTGAGCATGCTTGTAATGGGCTGTACCTACCCCTTGTTCATCAGCTACCTAGGAATAGAGCTCTTTGGCATTTGGCTCCTTCTCAGCACGGTGCTTGCTTTTAGTCGATTAGGCGATGCCGGAATCGGTTTAGCTACGGCGAAACTTGTGGCCGAAGCAAAGGGCCGCAATGATGTACAGGAAATCAGGGCGATCTTTAGCTCGGCAGTTGTGCTTCTCGCTACGACCGTTTCGGTTCCCCTCACCATCCTTTGGGCTTTTCCTTCGGAAATCATATCCCTGATGGGCGTATCAGTGGACCATAAAAACCTTTTGCTTGCCATGCTTCCTAGTATGAGTGTTTTGGCCCTGTTAGGGTTGTATGGCGAACTCTTTCTTGCGGCGGTCAGCGGACTTGGACGCGCCGACATCTCCAATAGTTATCAGACGATCGGTAAGCTGCTCATGGCTGCGGTGTCCCTTTTGCTACTCGTCCGTGGTTGGGGGATCCACTCCCTTATTTACGGCACTGCCGCAATGCAGATTTTTTGGTGCTCTAGTGCACTTACCTATCTCTGGATGGAGATAGGAGATCCGTTTGCCATCGGCTTTGGGCATCGCCGTATGCATCAGCTCCTTAGCTTTGGAGGAGAGATCTTTGCGGGTAACCTGCTTGGACTCCTTCTCTATCCGTTCTCTGCTTGGATGTTAACGCGTTATGCAGGTGTAGAGGCACTTCCTCTTTTTGATATCGCATTCAGAGGGGCGTTTCAGGTGCGTGCTTTACTTGAGTCCGCTCTCCGCACTCTCATGCCAGAGTTCAGTCGCCAGCAAGGGTCCGGATCGCCTCGTGAGCAGTTATGGAGATTGAATCAGCGCATCACAAAAATAACCGTGGGTCTTGCCCTTCCTCTCTATGCAACGCTTGGGGTTCTAGCTCCCTATCTGTTAGGGGCCTGGTTAGGTTATGGGCACTCAGCCCCCATTGTTCCATTGCTTCGTACCACGCTGTTGGCAACGTTCATTAGTCTCGCTGGCGTGCCCACCTATTACCTAGCCATGGGGCTCGGTCAGGTGCGGGTTTGCCTTCGAGAGCGCCTTCTCAACGCGGGTGGGAGCATGCTAGCGCTTACGCTTACCCTCTTTTTTACGGGAGGTCTTTCGGTGCAGGGCGCAGCTGACGCGATGCTGTTCTCTTTTTCTCTATCGACGGCCTATCTCATCGGAAGCACGCGCTCTTTCCTACAGACCCTAAAAGAGAAAGAGAAACCTGTGTAGAAAAACTTTTTTTTGGGTATATTCCGGTGGAATACCCAAGGAGGGGTCTCGTGAGCCATATTCTTTTTATTGATGAGCCAGCCGGCGAGCTACTTACCGCACAGGAACTCCTGTCACACTTTCAGGGAGAGCAGCTCCCGTATCATTCCTACCTCTATACTCCGAGCTACAAGGAATTTGTCATCCAACTTCTAATCAGTCTTCATCTTGATAAACCCATTGTAGTTATCGATAGCGAACTCCCTCCGGATCGACTTACAGAGCTAGGTTTCACTGCAGAACGTGTCGCTCAAGAAGAGTGGATTGAAAACCCTCTCTCTCCAAAATCTTTTGAAGAACTTATCGCTCACATAAAAAATGCGAGGGAGTGGTGTGTCAGGCTGATTGAAGGGGAACACGAAGAAGTTTCACGTTCGTTCAGTTTTCTTAAAGCGGGTCTGGACCTACAAGAGCAGAGGAAAAAAGATGTGTGGGGCATCACTCAATCTCTCACAACACTTTCCGGCCTGCACATACTCCTGCAATCCATTCTTAACCACAATCTTCTGCTGAATTTGCACGGGCTTGCCCAGCGTGACCTGTTATTCTCGATCGGTAAGTACACAGTGACACACCTCTCAGGAACCTCCAAGGAGGTAGCTGACTGGTCGTCGCTTAGTGGTGAGTATCCACTCGTTCGCGAAGTAACGCTGCTGGAGGAAAACACCGATCCACAGGTGATTGCTGCCGCCAATGGAAGCTTCCCCAATGCATCGTTTAGCCAAAGTCAGCGTCTGGTGTAACGAGAGCGCACGAAGGGACAGGCAAGATGTCGCAAACTGAAAGTAGGCATTAATAATCTCAAGTTTCACAAAAAAAGTTCTTGCCAAAGTTTAGGGGCGAAGTCCCGGCAGATGTTAGCCTAGGGCGTGAGCCCTAGGTGGCTGTAAATAAATGGATTAGCCCCAAAGGGGCGGCACAAAAACGTGGCCTGCGTATGACGTGCCATGACGGCCTGGTCGACGATGAATACGTAGTGAGCTGGTCTCAATGAGCGATTACACACAATGCTCACAACGACAAATTGTGCCGCCCCGTTGGGGCTAATCCATTCATTTACAGCCACCTAGGGCTCACGCCCTAGGCTAACATCTGCCGGGACTTCGCCCCTAAACTTCGGCAAGAAATTTTTTTGTGAAACCTGAG